>ONJV01000117.1 GCA_900318215.1 uncultured Veillonellaceae bacterium | reverse complement strand
TTCGTTCATCCGAAAGCATCGCACGGCGTGCTTCTCGAGCTCTGCCAGCGCGACTGATCAGGAGGGAAATCATGGCTACCGTTCAGGAAAAAATTGAACAGATGAACGCCAAGAAAGAGCACATCCGCCAGGCGGGTGGCCAGAAGCGCATCGACAAGCAGCATGCAAAGGGCAAGTACACGGCCCGCGAGCGCCTCGAGAAACTCTTTGATGAAGGCACGTTCGTCGAACTCGATATGTTCATGAAGCATCGCTGCACGAACTTCGGCATGGAGAAACAGGATCTCCCGGCCGACGGCGTTGTCACGGGTTACGGCACGGTCGACGGCCGCCTCGTCTATGCATTCGCCCAGGACTTCACGGTCTCGGGCGGTGCACTCGGCGAGAAGCATGCGCACAAAATCTGGAAGGTCCAGGACCTCGCGATGAAGATGGGCGCACCGTGCATCGGCATCAACGATTCGGGCGGCGCCCGCATCCAGGAAGCCGTTGACGCGCTCTCCGGCTATGCCGGCATCTTCTACCGCAACACGGCGGCTTCGGGCGTCGTGCCGCAGATTTCCGTCATCATGGGACCGTGCGCTGGTGGCGCTGTCTACAGCCCGGCACTGACGGATTTCATCTTCATGGTGAAGGGCACGAGCCAGATGTTCATCACGGGCCCGGCTGTCATCAAGTCCGTCACGGCTGAAGAAGTCACGGCTGAGGAACTCGGCGGCGCTGTCACGCACAACGCTGTTTCCGGCAACGCGCACTTCGCTTGCGAGGACGAAGATGACTGCATCGCGAAGATCCGCGAACTGCTTTCCTTCCTCCCGAGCAACAACATGGAAGACGCTCCGGCCGTCGATCCGACGGACGATCCTGACCGTCAGGACGAGAGCCTCAACACGGTCATCCCGGACAACCCGAATGCACCGTATGACATGAAGGACGTCATCCGCGGCATCGTCGACAACGGCGAGTTCTTCGAAGTGCAGGAGATGTTCGCGCAGAACGTCATCATCGGCTATGCGCGCATGGACGGCCGCGTCGTCGGCATCGTCGCGAACCAGCCGAACGTCATGGCTGGCTGCCTCGATGTCAATGCCTCCGACAAGGCGGCACGCTTCGTCCGCTTCTGCGATGCGTTCAACATTCCGCTGCTGACGCTCGTCGATGTCCCGGGCTTCCTGCCGGGCGTCGATCAGGAGCACAACGGCATCATCCGCCACGGCGCGAAGATGCTCTATGCTTACAGCGAGGCGACGGTGCCCAAGGTCACGGTCATCACGCGCAAGGCATACGGCGGCTCCTACATCGCCATGTGCTGCCGCGAGCTCGGCGCTGACCAGGTCATGGCTTGGCCGACGGCGGAGATCGCTGTCATGGGTCCGGCTGGTGCAGCCAACATCATCTTCCGCAAGGAAGAGCCGGAAGCCAAGGCGCAGAAGACGCAGGACTACATCGACGAATTTGCAACCCCGTATGTCGCAGCAGAACGCGGCTATGTCGACATGGTCATCGAGCCGAAGGAGACGCGTCCGCTCGTCATCACGGCGTTCAACGCCCTCGCGAGCAAGCGCGAAGTCGGCCCGGCCAAGAAGCATGCCAATATTCCATTGTAATCTGGAATCGGGGGAACACCTATGAAGATCAATGCAAAAGACGTCTCGCCTGAGGTCGTGGCTGCCATCTCGGCTGCGGTCCAGATGATGACGGGGAACAAGGTCGTCGCCGTGCGCATCCATCGCACGAGCAATGCTTGGAACCTGGCTGCCCGTGGCGGCAAGCGCTGAGAATCAAAGCTGAGAAACTGGAGGAATTTTCAAATGAAAAAGTTCAACATCACGGTCAATGGCACCGCTTATGAAGTCGAAGTCGAAGAAGTGAAGGCAGCAGCTGCTGCTCCGAAGGCTGCACCGAAAGCGGCTCCGGCTCCGAAAGCAGCTCCGGCTCCGAAGGCTGCTCCGGCAAAGGCAGCTGTCGCAGCAGGCGCTGGCGAGCACTCCATCGACGCTCCGATGCCGGGCAAGATTGTGAAGCTCGTCGCTTCCGAAGGCCAGGCTGTCAAGGCTGGCGATGTCCTGCTCATCCTCGAAGCTATGAAGATGCAGAACGAGATCACGGCAGATGCTGATGGCACGGTCAAGACGTTCAACGTCGCTGCCGGCCAGAGCGTCAAAGTGCATGACTCCCTCGTCATCCTCGGCTGATTCTCTGTTTCACTAAGGAAACGGGCCCCCTTCCTCATTGAAGAAGGGGGCTTTTTGGTGTATGATAAGTTGTAAAGAAGAGAATTTTGTGAGGGGGGAGCATAGAGATGTATCATGTCCAGCTGCATTTCTGGATTCGCGGCATTGACGAGAGTGTCGTGCGCGTCTGGAAGAAGATGGAGGCGTTGCCGCGCTTCGAGCATGTCTTCCATCTGTTTTCCCGTTCCATGCGCCTGCCAGCGGGGAGGAACCAGATTGTCTTCCTCGACGACAAGGCGCCGCTCCAGATGCAGATGCTGCGCCAGGACATCGGCCCCGAGGGAAAGATCATCGTCTGCTGTGACAAGCCGGGCTCGATTCCGGCAGACGACCTCGCCTGCGTCGATGATGTCTGGCCGAGCGCGACGCTCGGAGAACTCGCGGAATTCCGATTCCGCAGGCTCCAGGAGCGCCTCAAGGCCGAGAAAGATGCCTGGCTCACGGAGACATATCTCGAGCAGACGATCAACACGCTGCCGGACATGATCTGGTTCAAGGATCTCCAGGGGCTCCATCTCCATGTCAACGATGCGTTCTGTACGGCTGTCAACAAGCCGCGCTCAGACATCGAGGGGCATGACCATTACTACATCTGGGGCATCCCGCGCGCCGTCTACGAGCGCAGCGACTATGTCTGCGTCGAGACGGAGGACGATGTCATCAAGGCGCGCAAGACGTGCCTGTTTGACGAGCAGGTCATGAGCGCGCAGGGCCTTCCGAAGCTCAAGACGTACAAGACGCCGATTTTCGACGAAGACGGCAAGACCATCATCGGCACGGTCGGCATCGCGCGCGACGTGACGCAGGAAAACGAGTACAAGGACACGATTCAGCGCCTCTCGCGCGAGGACAAGCTCACGGGACTCGCGAACCGCGATTATTTCCATCACTTCGTCGAGACGGAATGCAAGGACGAGGCGTTGACGCTCGTCTCCATCGACCTCGACCATTTCCGCGAGGTCAATGAGAAATACGGTCACGAGCTCGGCGACGCTGTGCTGAAGATTGCGGCCGAAGAGCTCGGCGATATCTTCCCGAACGACCTCAAAGTCCGCACGGGCGGCGACGAGTTCGGCGTGCTGCTCAGGGGTGCGCATCCTGTGGAAGCCGTGCGGCAGGACGTCGAGACCTTCCAGAAGCAGCTGCAGGAGATGTACGCGATGGACGAGCGCATGAAGGATGTGCAGGCCAATGCGGGCATCGCGCAGTGCGAAGCGGGCACGCCGCTCGACAAGCTGACATTCCAGAGCAGCGCTGCGCGCGCCGAGGCAGCGAAGCAGGGCGCTGGCACATGCGTTGTCGCGCAGCAGAACGCAGGCGATGATTGAAAAATCCGCGCGATGCGGGTATAATGAAATCAAAGAAAAAGACAGGGGGAATTTCAGATGTTCCGTACCATTCCTTTCAATTTCAAGAACAATGCCCAGGAAAAGAGCCGCGATGTGCTCGACCGCTTCTGGGACTTCGCGATGGAGCAGGCGCACAATCCCGTGGGCCGTGCTGCGAGCGTCATCTTCCCGTTCCGCGTCGATGCGATTGAGACGGATGACCGCTACGAGCTCTTCGCCGAGCTGCCGGGCTTCACGAAGAACGACATCACGGTCGCCTATGAAGAGGACACGCGTCTGACAATCCGCGCCGAGCGTCCGGAGCCGGAGGAAGAGAGCGTCCGCTACATCTGCCGTGAGCGTCGCACGGGCACGTTCGAGCGCTCGTTCGAGATTGACGGCATCGACAAGGAAGGCGTGAGCGTTTCGTTCGAGAACGGCGTGCTTCATGTCGTTCTGCCGAAGGTTCACGATGACGCGAACAAGACGGTTTTCGATATCAAGTGAGAAAAATGAGATTTTCGTGGCAGAAGTTGGCGCTTCTGCCACATTTTTTTTGCAAAAGCAGGATTTTTCGCGCAGGCAGGGAATATAAAACAATAGCAAAAAAAGTTGTTGCGTAGTTCACACAATCGCATAAACGCAATCACATGGAGGAGGGGTTCCCAATGATGGATGATAGAGACTGGGCGGAATTCAAGAAGAAACTCAAAGCGAAGACGGAGATCGACCTCGACCTGTACAAGGAGCCGCAGATGAAGCGGCGCATCGGCAACCTTGTGACGCGCGGGAAGTTCCCGGGGTATACGGCGTATTTCGATCATGTCTCGCAGGACAAGGATGATTTCGCGGCGTTCATCGAATACCTGACAATCAACGTCTCCGAGTTCTTCCGCACGCCGGAGAAGTTCGGCAAGCTCGAGACGGATGTCATTCCTGACCTGCTGAAGCGCTCGCCGCATCTCAACATCTGGAGCGCGGGCTGCTCGATCGGCGCGGAGCCATATTCACTGGCCATCATCCTCAAGGAGCTGACGCCGGGTGTGAAGCACCGCATTCTCGCATCCGACCTCGACATCGAGATTCTCGCGAAGGCGAAGGCGGGCGTCTACAATGAAAACGAGCTCAAGAGCATGACGCCGGAGCGCCGCGCGCGCTATTTCGACCGCGTCGAGGGCGGCAAGTTCGCCGTCAAGGACGAAATCAAGCGCGTCATCGAATTCAAGCGCCACAACCTGTTGAAAGACCCGTTCGAGTCGGGCTTCGACCTGATTCTCTGCCGCAACGTCGTCATCTACTTCACGGAGGAAGCAAAAGACCAGCTGTATGCGAACTTCTTCAAGGCGCTGAAGCCGGGCGGCATCCTCTTCGTCGGCGCGACGGAAGCGATTCTGAATTTCCGCAAGCTCGGCTACACGAGCTTCCAGCCGTTCTTCTATCAAAAGCCGCTGGATTGACCTTTGGAAAACATTGAAATGAACGTTTGTGACAGGAGCTGTCCGCTATGTCCGTGATGTATGCAAATGCCGAGATCGAGACGATGCCGCGTGAGCAGCTCGAGCGCTTACAGCTCGAGCGCCTGCAGAAAGCCGTGAAATGGGCGGCGGAGAAGAGCGCGTTCTATCAGCAGAAGTTCGATGCGGCCGGCGTGACGCCAGATGACATCCAGACGCTTGCCGACATCCGGAAGCTGCCGTTCGTCACGAGTCTCGAGCTCCATCAGGCGTCGGCGATGGACCGGCTGACGATGCCGATGAGCAGCGTGCTGCGCGTGAGCTACCAGAAAGAGATGGGCCGCGAGATGCTGTCGCTCTACAGCAATGGCGACATCGCGCACAATGTCGAGATGATGGCGCGAGCGCTCGTCGCGGGCGGCATCAACAAGACATCGACGGTCGGCGTGCAGGGCGACATGTCAGACAGCCGTCTGCAGGACGTGCAATATGCGCTGGAGTTCCTCGGCGCGACGTCCGTGCCGCTCGGCACGGACTACCAGCACTGGCTGCGGCTTTTCGACCTCGTCAGCATCGACGCCATCGTCAGCACACCGCAGCTCATCATGCAGCTCCTGATCCAGATGCAGGCGGCCGGGCGCGAGCTCGCCGATACGCCGGTCAAGCGGTTCTTCTGCCTCAATGACACGGGCCTGCAGAACCTCCTGCAGCGCCATGTCGTCGAGCGGGCGAAGGCAAGCCTGTTCAATTTCTACTCGGCGCCCGAACTCGGCATGGCTTCCGTGCTCTACCAGTGCGAGGAGCAGCAGGGCCAGCATGTGCAGGAAGATTTCTGGTATCCTGAAATCGTGGCATTCGGTCAGTCGGAGCCCGTCAGCGACGAGAATGCGATGGGCGAGCTCGTGCTGACGTCGCTCGTCGCCGAGGCGCTGCCGCTGATCCGCTACCGGACGGGACAGGCCGTGAGCCTGCGGCGCGAG
Source organism: uncultured Veillonellaceae bacterium (assembly GCA_900318215.1). Classification (GTDB taxonomy): domain Bacteria; phylum Bacillota; class Negativicutes; order Selenomonadales; family Selenomonadaceae; genus Selenomonas_C. The sequence continues at coordinate 1,948 of ONJV01000117.1, read as the reverse complement.
CCCTGTGCGTGCGGCCGCACGTTCGTGCGCGTCTCGACGCCGTACACATCGCCCATCATGTAATTCGAAAAAATTCATCGCCTTTCGGCAAGGAGGAATCCATGCGTTTTCTTCACACCGCCGACTGGCATCTTGGAAAGCTCTTCGGGCAGCGCTATATGACGAAAGACCAGCGCTACGTGCTCGAAGAGCTTCTTTCGCTTGCAAGAGAAGCGAAGGCAGATGCCGTCGTCATCGCAGGGGACATCTATGATCGCGGCGTGCCGCCCGCAGAAGCCGTCGACCTCATGAGCGAGACGCTCGCGCGCCTCGCAGAGATGCACACTCCGGTGCTCTATATTGCGGGCAATCATGACAGCGCGAGCCGCATCGACTTTGGCCGCAGCGTCATGGAGCGGAGCGGCGTCTTTGTGCGCGGCCGCGTCGCGGCAGGCATGGAGCCTGTCGTGCTCGAGGACGCAGATGGCCCTGTGTATTTCTCTCTGCTGCCATTTGCCGCGCCGCCCGAGGTGCGCGATGCGTTCGGCATCGAGCGGCCGATTTCGTATGATGAGGCCATGGAGATTTTCGTGCAGGATGCACGAAAGAAGATTCCTGCCGGTGCGCGTTCCGTCGCCGTCGCCCATGCATTTCTCGCGGGTGGACAGAGCTCAGAATCCGAGCGGCCGCTTTCGGTCGGCGGCTCCGATCAGGTACGGCCTGTGCATTTTACGCCGTACAGCTATACGGCGCTCGGCCATCTGCATGGCCCGCAGCGCGCGGGGGCCGAGAACATCCGCTACAGCGGGTCGCTGCTCAAATATTCCTTTGATGAGGCGAAGCAGCAGAAAGGCGCCGTCATTGTCGATCTCGCGGCGGATGGCACGGTCGCGCAGGAATTCGTGCCGCTCGCGCCGCGCCATGACGTGCGCATCGTGACGGGCACGCTCGAAGAGCTCCGCGCCGATGATTTCGACCCGTTGCCGCATGACGATTACGTGCGCGTCGATCTCCTCGACACGGACACGATTCTCAACGCCTACGACAAGTTGCAGGCCATCTATCCGAATCTCTTTGCGCTGACGAGGCCGAACTGGAAGGCGAAGAGCGCCGACGAACTGGCCGTGCGCGGGCAGGAAGAGCTTCGGAAGAAATCGGGCCTTGCGCTGTTTGGCGATTTCTTTGAGGAAATGACGGACGAGGCATTGACAAAGGAGCAGGCGCAAGTGCTCACGGATTGCTTTGACGAACTCGAACGCGAGGGGAGGGAAGAAACGTGAAACTGCGGAAACTCATCATGCAGGCCTTCGGGCCTTATACGGAGCGCATCGAACTTGATTTCGAGAAAGGGCTTGCGGGCAGCACGTTCTTCCTGATTCATGGCATGACGGGCGCGGGAAAGACGACAATCCTCGATGCGATTTCGTTCGCGCTCTATGGACGCGCGAGCGGCTCGCTCCGCACGGGCACGATGCTGCGTGCGGGAAATGCCCGGCCCGAGACGGAGACCGAGGTCGAGCTGATGTTCTCGCTCGGCACGCGCACGTATCATGTGCTGCGGCGGCCGAAATACCAGCGCGAAGATCGCAAGAGGCGCACGTATCATGTGCTGCGGCGGCCGAAATACCAGCGCGAAGATCGCAAGAGCGCAACGCCCGCGCGCGCCGAGCTCTATGATGTTGATGTGCAGGCAGATGGCGGTGAAACGCTGATCGTCAGCGGTTTCAGCGCTGTCACGGAGCGCATCGAAGTGCTGACGGGCTTCCACTGCGAAGAATTCCGCCAGGTCATGCTGCTGCCGCAGGGCGAATTCCGCACATTCCTGATGGCGGACTCGAAAAAGCGCGGCGACCTCATGCGCGTGCTGTTCCATACGGAGCAGTATGCGCGCATCGAGCAGAAGCTCAAAGAGCGCGCGGGCAGCATCGTGGCGCAGAATGAAAAGAATCTCGAGGAACAGAAGCGCATC
>ONJV01000267.1 GCA_900318215.1 uncultured Veillonellaceae bacterium | reverse complement strand
CGATGCAGAAATTCCCGGACGGCGGCAAGTATTTCACGGGCAACCGCTGCGAACGCGGCATCGGCGGCAAGAAGCCGGACGAGGACGAGACGCCGAACATCTACCAGTACAAGTACCGCCGTCTCTTCCGCTACTATGAGCCGCTCGAAAACCCGCAGCGCGGCACGATCGGCATTCCGCGCGTGCTGAACATGTACGAGGACTATCCGTTCTGGTTCACGTTCTTCACGTATCTCGGCTACCGCGTGCAGCTGTCGGGCAAGTCGACGGCCAAGATGTATTACAAGGGCATGGCGACCGTGCCATCCGACTCGCTCTGCTATCCGGCGAAAATCACGCACGGCCACATCATGGATCTCATCGAGAAGGGCGTTACGAAGATTTTCTATCCGTGCGAGCCCTATAACATGGTCGATGAAAAGCATCCGTCGGAAAACCACTACAACTGCCCGATTGTCGCCTCGTATGCCGAAAACATCCGCGGCAACATGGACATTTTGCGCGAAAAGCACATCGAGTTCCTCCAGCCATTTCTGCCGATCAACGACGAAAAGCGCATGGCGGAGCGCCTCGTGGAAGCGCTCAAAGACGAACATCTGCCGAAAGATGAAATCACTGCGGCCGTCGATGCGGCCTACAAGGAGCTCGCGCAGTACCGCCAGGACGTGCGCGACTATGGCGCAAAGATTCTCGAACGCATCGAGCAGACGGGTGAGCACGCCATCCTGCTCGTCGGCCGTCCGTATCATATCGACCCCGAAATCAACCACGGCATCCCGGAGATGATCCAGAGCTATCATCTGCCGATTCTCTCGGAGGACGCTGTCTACCACATGCCCGTCAAGGGCGAGAAGCTCCATATCGTCAACCAGTGGAGCTACCATGCGCGCCTCTATCATGCGGCGCAGTTCGTCTGCGAGCATCCGAACATCACGCTCATCCAGTTCAGCTCGTTCGGCTGCGGCCTCGATGCCATCACGACGGGGCAGGTGCGCGACATCCTCGAAGCGCATGACCGCATCTACACGATGATCAAGCTCGACGAGGTCTCGAACCTCGGCGCGGCCCGTATCCGCCTGCGCTCGCTCATGGCGGCGCTCGCGCGTCGGAAGCCTGTGGCCTGGCACCCTGTCACGCCGATCGAGCGCCCGCATTTCACGGCGGAGTGCAAGAAGACGCATACGATTCTCGCGCCGCAGATGGCGCCGATTCACTTCGAGCTCATCGAGAGCGTTATGCGCGACTTCGGCTATCAGGTCGTCGTGCCGCCGATGCCGGACAAGGCCGCCATCGATCTCGGCCTGCGCTATGTCAACAACGACATGTGCTATCCGTGCATCGTCGTCGTCGGCCAGCTGCTCGCGGCGCTGAAATCGGGCAAGTATGACCCCGACCACACGAGCATCGCGATGTTCCAGACGTGCGGTGCCTGCCGTGCGACGAACTACATGAGCGTGCTGCGCTCGGCACTCAAGTATGCAGGCTACGGCCAGGTGCCGGTCTTTGCCGTGCACGGCCTGCCGGAGGAAACCGACAGCTTCCGCCTGACGCGGCCCATGCTGATCGCGGCGATCAAGGCTGCGATTTTCGGTGACATCCTGCAGAATGCCAAGAACCGCATGCTGCCGTACGAGCTCCAGAAGGGCGAGACGATGCGCCTCTACCGCAAGTGGATGGACATCTGCAAGGACGTTGTGCGCGATGGCGGCTATTTCAAGTTCCAGCGCACGGTCAAGCAGATCATCAAGGAGTTCGACAACATCCCGATTGACGAAACCATGTGGAAGCCGAAAGTCGGCATCGTCGGCGAAATCCTCGCGAAGTATCATCCCGTTGCGAACAACCATATCGAAAAAGTCCTGATCGAGGAAGGCGCGGAAGTCGTCATGCCGGACTTCGTCGACTTCTTCCTGTACTCGGCCTATGACCCGATTGTCAAGCACCGCCTGCTCGACGGCGAGAAGAAGGCGGGTTTCTTCGGCCGCATGTTCATCAATATCATCAATTTCTATCGCGGCACGATGCGCAAGGCCATGAAGCGCAGCCGCCATTTCCGTGCGCCGCACAAGATTGACGAGACGGCGCGCCTCGCCGAGCGCCATGTCAGCCTCGGCAACATGGCGGGCGAGGGCTGGTTCCTGACGGGCGAGATGGTCAAGCTCATCGACGAGGGCGTGCCGAACGTCGTCTGCCTCCAGCCGTTCGGCTGCCTGCCGAACCACATCACGGGCAAGGGCGTCATGCATGAGCTCCGCGAAAGCTACAAGGGCGCGAACATCACGGCCATCGACTGCGATGCGGGTTCGTCGGAAGTCAACCAGCTCAATCGCCTCAAGCTCATGCTGTCCGTCGCGAAAGAGCGCGGGCCCGAGGGCGATTTCGCCGCCTATGAACCGCAGGCCATGGGAGGGCCGCGCCCGTGAGCGCGCATCTCATGAGCACGGCACCAGCGGAGTGGACAGCGAGAGAGGAGGGGAGCCGCATGACAAGGCGTCATCGCAAAGCGGCGAGCCATGTCAGCGCCCATGACCGCCGCATGGGGCGTCGGCAGGGCATCTCGTTCGTGCTCGGCCTCCTGCTCTTTGTCGGCTGCTTCGCCGTCTACTTCGCCTCGCAGACGGACTACGTGCAGAAAGGCTGGCTCTATCCTTATCCGTATCGCGAGACCGTCGAGCATTACGCGCATGCCTATGGCGTCGACAGCAGCCTCGCGGCCGGTGTCATCCATGCCGAGAGCCGCTTCAAGAGCGACGCGCAGTCACATCGCGGTGCCGTCGGCCTCATGCAGCTCATGCCTGACACGGCCGAATGGATTGCAGGGCAGATGGAAGAGCCGCGTTTCTCGCT
>ONJV01000114.1 GCA_900318215.1 uncultured Veillonellaceae bacterium | reverse complement strand
ATGCAGCCGCGTTCCGTCGAGATGGGCGAGTATTTCCACATCCCCATCCATGTGCGCTCGACGTTTACGACGAAACCAGGTACCATCATCAGGGAGGACTATACAATGGAAGATAAAGATTTTGTCATTCGCGGCGTTGCTCATGACGACAAGGTGGCGAAGATTGCCGTGCTCGGCATCCCGAACACGCCGGGCATCGCGCATGAAATCTTCTCGGCGCTTGCAGCTGCGAACATCGATGTCGATATGATCGTGCAGAGCATCCGCAATATCGAGAAGAATGTCACGGACATGGTCTTCACGGTGGCCTCGGATGACCTTTCGCAGGCGAAGAAGGTCGTTGACGGCGTTGCGGGCAAGCTCAATGCCATCGCTGTCCTCATCGAGGAAGATGTCGCGAAAGTCTCGATTGTCGGCGCGGGCATGCTCGGCAACCCGGGCACGGCGGCACGCATGTTCGGCGCACTCTCGAAGGCGGGCGTCAACATCGACATCATCAGCACGTCGGAAATCAGCATCAGCTGCCTCGTCAAGGGCTCGGAGCTCAAAGAGGCCGTCAATGCAATCCACGACGAGTTCTTCCCGAAAGAATGAGGAACGGGTTTTGATGACAGGAAAGGCTCTCCCGGCGGCGGGAGAGCCTTTTCTCATTTTGCAGATGTTTTTGGATGATGCTCTTTTGTCTTTCGTTCGCGCAGCGTGTCGCGGCAGAAATCCATGAACGACTGGGCGGCCTTCGAGATGTAGCGGTCTTTCTTCCACGCGAGGCCGACATCGACGAAGATCGGTTCTTCGAGCGGGATGGCTGCGATGCCCTGGGAGTCCTCGAGCACCATGTCGAGCAGGAACGAGATGCCGACGCCGCTCGCGACGAGGCCTTTGATCGTGACGACCTGGTTCGACTCGAGGATGATGTTCGGCGAGATGTTCTGCTCCTTGAGCTTGCTGAGAATTGTCTGCCGCAGGAACGAACCCTCTTTGAGCATGATGAGGTTTGCGGCAGCGATGTCGTCTTTCGTCAGGAATTCTTTTTTGGCGAGCGGGCTGTTTTCCGGCACGCAGGCGACAATCTGGCTCTTCGTCATCGGCAGCAGCTGCAGATGGTTCGACGCGCCCGAGAGGATGATGATGCCGAAGTCGAGCTCGTCGCGCTCGAGCTGCTCACGGATGGACATCGAGCCTTCCTCATGCAGGTAGATGTCGAGATGCGGGTATTTCTTCTGGAAGCTCGAAAAAATCTTCGGGAAGAGGTAGGCGCCCATCATCGGCGGGATGCCGATTTTGATTGTGCCTTTCTGGAGCTGCTTGTAGTCATTGACCTCGAGCACGGCGTCCTGGATGTTGCGCAGGGCGAGTTCGATGCGGTTGAGGAAGACGGCCCCCTCCGGTGTCAGGGCCAGCTGCTTCTGGCTCCGGTCGAAGAGCTGGATGCCGAGTTCCGCTTCCAGCTTCTTGATGGCGACTGTAATGTTCGGCTGGGAAACGCGCAGCCGTTCCGCTGCCCGCGTGATGTTGCGCAGGCGGCTGGCCATCTGGAAGTATTCGAGCTGACGTAATTCCATGCAATCGCTTCTTTCTGTCTGGATTTCACTTGCTTTTCACTATTATAGCATAAAATGAGGAATATCAATGGTAAAATAATGAATATTTATCATTCAGCCCCGAAAAAAATTTTTTCTTGTGTCGGAGGTAGGATTTTCTTTTTTTGTGGGGAATGTTATAATCTAGGAGACAAGGAATGGAATCACAGACTTCATTCAGGACGACATAGGGGGTCTTTTCTTTGGAAATATCAACCATCATCGGCATGATCCTGGGATTCATCGCCATTTTCGTCGGCATGATCCTGAAGGGCGCGCCGCTTTCCGCACTCAATAACCCGGCCGCATTCCTCATCATCATCGTCGGCACGATTTCCTGCTTGTTCACGGGCTTCCGCATGTCGGAGCTCAAGACGCTGCCGAAAATCGTCAAGATGACGTTCCACAAGTCGAACGGCCATGACAAGGGCGAACTGCTCAGGCTCTTCGTCGAGCTGTCGCAGATTGCCCGCCGCGAAGGCATCCTGGCCCTCGAGAACAAGGTCTCGGATATCGACGACCCGTTCTTCCGCACGGGCCTCGGCATGGTCATCGACGGCATGGACCCGGACTTCGTCAGCGACGTCCTCGACGCGGAGCTCGCGGTCATGCAGGAACGCCATTCGCTCGGCCGCTCGATGCTGACGCAGGCTGGTACGTACGCGCCGACGCTGGGCGTTCTGGGCGCCGTCGTCGGCCTGATTGCAGCACTCGGCAACCTCGATGATATCAACAAGCTCGGCCATGCCGTTGCCGCGGCATTCGTCGCTACGATTCTTGGTATCTTCACGGCTTACGTCCTGTACCTGCCGCTCGCGAACAAGCTGAAGCTGCTCTCGGAAGAAGAAGTCAGCGAGAAACGCATGATTATCGAGGGCATCCTCTCGCTGCAGGCTGGCGATTCGCCGACGGCTATCGAGGCAAAGCTCATGGTCTTCATCCCGCAGTCGGAGCGCGAAGGCGTAAAGGAGAAATAATCTATGGCACGAAAAAAACGTGGACCCAAGAAAGAGGAAGAAGCAGGCGAGGCTTGGCTGCTGCCGTATTCTGACCTCATGACGCTCCTGCTCGCCTTGTTCATTTCGCTGTTCGCCATGTCGCAGACCGACCAGAAGAAGATGGCGGACATGGCGCAGGCGTTCAGCGCGGCGTTCAACATGGGCGGCCCGTCGTTCTTCGACAAGATGGGCCCGAACCCCGGCCGCCGCGCAGAGATGCCGTCGGACGAAGACGCCGGCAACTCGGCCTACATCCAGGAGAACCAGGCACTCGAGCAAGTCAAGAAGCAGATGGATCAGTACATCGACCAGAACGAGCTCTCCGAACAGCTCTCGACGGAGCTGACGGACGACGGCCTGCTCATCCGCATCAAGGAGAAGGCCCTGTTCCCGTCGGGCTCGGCAGAGCTCGCCGGTCAGGCGCAGAGCATCGGCCCGGTTGTTGCGGGGCTCCTCGCGACGATACCGGAGCGCGTCATCATCTCGGGGCATACGGATAACGTCCCGATTAACAGCGCGCAGTATCCGTCGAACTGGGAACTCAGCTCGCAGCGCGCACTGAACTTCATGAAGTATCTGCTGTCCATCAATTCGAAGCTCGCGCCGCAGCGCTTCAGCGCCATCGGCTACAGCGAGTATCGCCCGATTGCCGACAACAAGACGGAGGAAGGGCGCACGAAGAACCGCCGCGTCGAAGTCCTGATTGCGCGCAACCTGCGCTTCAACCCGAACGAGGTCAGCGCGACCAAGAATCCGAACAGCAACGCAGGCGATGCAACGCCAGCGGCCACGGGCGGCGAGGCACCGAATGCCGCCGTCGCGGATGGCTCGCATGTCACGACGACGAATTTCTGAATTCGCCGTTGATTTTCAGAAAAGTGAAAGACTGTCGCAGTTTTTTCTGCGACGGTCTTTTTTGTTGCCGCGAGATTTGGTATCATGATAGGGAAGTCTGATGAAAAAGAGGGAATGTCTATGGTGCTCGGCATTGGCACGGACATCATCGAAATCGGCCGCGTGAGGCGCGCCATCGCGAGTGAGCATTTTCGCGCGCGCGTCTACACGGCCGCGGAACGCGCGTACTGCGAGGCGCGCGGTGCTGGCGAAGCCGCTTCGTTTGCTGCACGGTTCGCGGGCAAAGAAGCCGTGCTCAAGGCGTTTGGCACGGGGCTCCGAGGAGGGTCGATGCAGGATGTGGAAATCCTCAAAGACGCGCTCGGCTGCCCGCAGGTCACGCTCCACGGACATTACCGCGCACTTGCGGAGAGCAGGGGCGTCACGCGCATCCTGCTTTCGCTGAGCCATGCGCGCGAGTACGCGACGGCACAATGTGTTATGGAAGGAGAGAATTCCTGATGAAAATATCTCTGGTCGAAGAAATGCGCGCCATTGACGCGAAGGCGAAGGACGAGTACGGCATCCCCGAGCTCGTCCTCATGGAGAACGCCGGCCACCGTACGGCGGAGGCCGTCTGCGAGCTTCTCGGGCAGCCGGACGGCAAGAGCGTCATCGTGCTCGCGGGCACGGGCAATAATGGCGGCGATGCATTTGCGGCGGCACGCCATCTCGTCAATGACGGCGCGCGCGTCAAAATCTTCCTCGTCGGCGACCCGGAGCACCTGACAGCCTCCGCGGCAAAGAACCACGCGACGGACGAGAAGATGGGCATCGAAATCTACGAGCTCACGAGCGACCGCGCTTGGGACCGTCTGAATGTCAGCCTGCGCTTCGCGGACGTCGTCGTCGACGGCATTCTCGGCACGGGGATTCATGGCGAGCTCAAGAAGCCCGTGCTGCGCCTCATCGAGACGGTGAACGCGAGCGGGAAGGCCGTTGTCTCCATCGACATCCCATCGGGCGTCATAGCCGACACGGGTGCCGTCACGAGTGTCGCCATCCAGGCGGCAACGACGCTGACGCTCGGCCTGCCGAAGCCGGGGCATTTCCTCTGCCCGGGCGCGGCCTGCACGGGCGAGCTGCTCGTCGATGACATCGGCCTGCCGCTGAGCCTCCTGACGGATGCTGCCATCCGCCAGACGCTGCTCGACGACGAGGCCGCGAAGGCGCTGCTGCCCGAGCGGCCGCTCGACGCGCACAAGGGCATGTGCGGCCGCATCCTCGTCATCGCGGGTTCGCGCGGCATGACGGGTGCGGCGTATCTCGCGTCGCTCGCCGCGCTCAAAGCGGGCGCCGGCATCGTGACGCTCGCCGTGCCCGAGAGCCTGCATGACCTCATGGAGATGAAGACGACGGAGGTCATGACGGTGCCCGTGCCGGAGACGAAGCCACAGAGCGGCATCATGGGCGGCGACAAGGCGCTCGGCACGCTCTTGGAACTCACGGGCAGCTATGACGCCGTGCTCATGGGGCCGGGACTTGGCCGCGCGCCGGAGACGGGCGAGCTTGTGCGCAAGATTGCGGCGTTCCTCGAAAAGCCGATGGTGCTTGATGCCGATGCCATCTATGCCTTCCGCGGCCACCTCAAGGAACTCGCACGCTGCAAGCAGGTGCCCGTGCTGACGCCGCACCTCGGCGAACTCGCGGGTCTTTGGGGCATCGAGCTCCCGGAGCTGCGCGAAAACCTCATCCAGCGCGTGCGCAATGCGGCGGCCGACCTCCAGTGCCTCATCGTCGCGAAGAGCGAATGCACGCTCGCGGCCTATCCGCAGGGCGAGGTCTTCTTCACATCGAAGGGCAACCCCGGCATGGCGACGGCGGGCTGCGGCGACGTGCTCGCAGGCACGATTGCGGGCCTCATGGAGCAGACGGAGAGTGGCCTCGCGCCGATTCTCGGCGTCTACCTGCACGGTCTCGCCGGCGACCTCGCGGCATCAAAGTTCGGCGAAGGGCTCACGGCGTCCGATGTGCTCGCAGAAGTGCCGCATGCGCTCGTCCGCCTGCGCCGCGCCCAGCATGGACAGAAGTAAAAAGAAGTCATGTCTTTTTTCAAAAAATCGGGGAAAGACATCGTTTACAACTTGTCAAAATCCGTGCCAAGCAAGGATGCGGGAATCCCTTGATTTCGCGGGCTTTTACGCTCGCAGGTGGGCGTTCGTTCTGCCAAAAATCAGATTGCTACTTGCAAACTACATGCAAAAAACTTACAAAAGGATGCTGTCTACGGCCTCGACCAGCTGCTGTGTTGTCTTGTGTGTGTAGACACGCTCACCAATCTCTTTGCTCGTGTGGCCGAGAATGAGCTGGATGGTTTTCCGGCTGATGCCTGCGTCGTCGAGTGCGGAGGCACAGGTGTGGCGTCCGTCGTGTGGGAGGTGGTTTCGGACAGCAGGGATGAGGGACACGTTCCAGTACGTCTTTCGAAAATTGCCGAGCGTGTAATGCTTTCCGGCAGCCGTGACGAATAGGTACGGCGCACCGATGGCGTAGAATTTCTTGACAAGCGGGAGAATCTTTTTCGCGATGGGAATCTGCCGGTTGATGCCGTTCTTTGTCTTGATACCTCCAATCATGTAGCGCTCTTCGATGTGGACGTCCTTTGACTTGATGGCGAGGAGTTCGCCGGGGCGCATGCCTGTGTAGCAGGTGATGAGAGCAAAGGCGGCTTCTGGCTCGTCTGCGTGTTCCCAGAGCTCCTTGATTTCTTCTGGCGTGAAGGGCTTGTGGATGGTGCTCGCTTGGATGGTCGGCGTTTCGAGCGTCGATGCGCGGTTCTCTGTCACAATCCCCATGAAGATGGCGTATTTGTAGAGGAGATTCATGACGACTTTGATGATGCGCGCGGACGGTGGCTTGTCGCAGGCGTCGATGATGGTCTGAATCTGCGGCGTCGTGATGTCGGCGAAGGCTCGGTCATGCAGGGGCGAGAGGCGCTGAAAGGCAGGAGGGTAGGATTGCTGGATGTTCTTACCGCGCTCCTTGCGATACTCCTTCCACCGTTCCCACAGGGCGGCTAAGGTGATGCCGTGGTCTTCGATTTTGTAGGGCTTGGCGTTGTAGTTCGCGAGCGCTGCGAGGGCGTCTTTCTTGGTGAGGTAGTATCCGAGGTATTTCCGCTGCGGCTTGCCGTCGTCATCCCAGCCGCAGACGATGACGGCGGCGTAGGGGCGGCGGCGCCTGCCTCCCATTTTGTAGACGCTCCCATATCCATTTGGCAATCTCATGTTGCATGCACTCCTTTCGCTCTGGTACAATAAAAATGCGAGTTCTCTTCATGGGAAGTCCTCCAAGCTACGCCCGCCCCGCGCACGATTCACCCCGTGTGGGCGGGCCATCATAGGGATGTAGCTCAACTGGTAGAGCGGCGGTCTCCAAAACCGTAAGATGGGCGTTCAAATCACTTCATCCCTGCCATTTTTGCTTTTCATGTCGCCACATTGTGGCGTGGATTGAAATATACCTGCTGTATCGGTGGTTCGACTCCATCGAAAGCCGCAGATGCCCCTCCCCTCATGCAACGGCGGGAGGGGCTTTTGCTGTGCATGGATTGACGGACGCGGGTGCGGTTTCGTATCATGGAAAGGGAAGGAGGGATTTCCCATGAAGAAACTGCTGAATGGTTTTGGTGCGCTGTACCGCTATCCGACGCTCGCGGTGATGCTGGTTGTCATCCTGCTTTTCTGGCTGGCGGGCGACACGATGACGCCGACGGAGGGCGTGCTGTACTGGCTGCTCACGTTCCTTGCCTGCCGCTTCGACCGCGCGGTGAACCGGCAGGAGAAAATCAATGTGGGCGACACGCCGGACGCTTTCCCAGAATCCTACATCCGCGCGTCGTTCTATGTGCTCCGTGACAAGGAAAAGGAGCTGGAACGCGTGAAGACGGAATGCAATTCGTTCAAGAACATGTACTTCCAGAAAGTCAGGGACGAGCAGGCGGCGAAGGAGCGCGCGGAAAGCGGTGATGCAAAATGAATGACCGGCTGATTCGCTTTGCGGCATTTGCCATTGTCGCTGTAGCGCTCTTCCTCATTACGTACATCGGAACTATGATTCTTCGTTCATCAACGGAGGTCGGAAGGTGCATCCTGTTTTCTGGCGTACTGTTCTTGCTTGCAACGATAGAGGCGCGAGAACCGAAGCTGCCGACGAAAGCAGAAGCCAGAAAGGATGCGTCCCTGCTCATGGACTGCATCGAGATGCACGAAAAGCTAAACCGGGAAGAAGTGGAGGGGAGGATGTGGCAATGGATAACGAAAAATTTCGGTTCAATCACAAAATCTGTGGGATGAATAATCCCTACGTATAGTTCATGTTGCCAAAAAAGAGGACATCCGCTAAGATGTGGAAATGCATCTCGCAAA
>ONJV01000128.1 GCA_900318215.1 uncultured Veillonellaceae bacterium | reverse complement strand
GAGCAGGGCACGAGCGTGCAGGGCAAGCTCGATGTGCCGGTCTTCGCTGGCAAGCCGGTCAACACGGAAGAGCAGTGGAAGACGCTGACGGAAGGCCTCGACAAGCTCGGCAAAGTCGCGAAGGAAGACTACGGTCTGACGATGACGTATCATCATCACATGGGCACGTGCGTCCAGACGACGGCCGAGATCGACCGCCTCATGGACGAGACGAACCCCGCGTACGTCTCCCTGCTTTATGATACGGGCCATCTCGTCTGCTCCGGCGAGGATCCGATCGCGATTCTCAAGAAGTACCTCCCGCGCATCCGCCATATCCATCTGAAGGACATCCGCATGGAGATGCGCAACAAGGTCAAGGCAGAGAACATGAGCTTCCTCGATGGCGTCCGCGCCGGCATGTTCACGGTCCCGGGCGATGGCGACATCGACTTCGGCCCAATCTTCGACATCGTGATGAAGAGCGACTATGATGGCTGGATGCTCGTCGAAGCCGAGCAGGATCCGGCGAAGGCCAATCCGTTCGAGTATGCGAAGAAGGCGCGTGCGTACATCCGCGAGAAGGCGCACATCTGATCTTTCATCGGCATCGTTTCGTTCCTTGCAGCAGGAGTCGCTCCGTCCGTCGGCGGAGCGGCTCTTTTTCAGCCATGCGTCGTGCAGTTGATTTTTTTCGTCGTGTTCCTTATAATGAAACCGTTCCCTTCTGATTTCAAAGGAGCCCGCTATGCTGCAATGTTTTCTGGATCATCGTGCGCCGTCGCTGTTCCGTTCCGGGCGGCTGCCGCGTCTCGAGTATGTCTGCGATGTCGATTCCGCCGCATCCGCGATGACGCGCAATCTCCATGCGCATTCCAACATCGCAGAGCTCCTGCTCGTCTATCGAGGGTACGGCATCTACCGCGTCGGAGGCAGGCGTTATGTGGCGGGCGAGGGGACGCTCATCGTGCTGGATGCCGGCATCGTCCATGAGGAAATCGGCGGCTGCGCGGAAGGCATGGCGAGTTACTGCCTCGGCGTCTCGGGGGTAGAGCTTGTCAGGAGGCCGCCAAACTGCATCCTGCCGGAGGATGCGATGCCGCTGCTCCAACTGCGTGATGATTACAAAGAGATGCTGGAGCTCTTTCGCCTGACCGTGCATGAAGGTTATGCTGGCCGCACGGAAGCGGCAGAGGCGCTGATGCGCGCCATCCTTGTGCGGACGTGCGAGATCCTGTCCGCGCAGCGAGAAAAAGCCGAGACGCGGGAAAGTGCGCTCGGCAGGGAAATCCGGCAGTATCTTGACCGGAATTATATGGAGAATCTGCATCTGGCAGATGTTGCGGCGGCACTCCACACGAGCGCGTCGCATGCATCGCATTTGTTCCGAAGGGAAAACGGCCTGTCGCCGATGCAGTATGTCGCCCTGCGGCGCATCGGCGAGGCGCAGAACCTCCTCATCAATACGAAGATGAGCGTGACGGACATCGCCGCGCAGGTCGGCTACAACAACTCGAATTATTTTCAGAATGTCTTCCACCACGCCCTCGGCATGACACCGTGCGAGTACCGGCGGCGCTGGACAACCTGAACTCGGGCTCCGAAGAAAATTTCATAGATCCTCCGTGCGGCTGTTCACGCTGGTTTCCGGCGTGAGCAGCCGCACGTTGTTCGTCGTGCAGTAGGTCTGATAGCGTTCGGGCGGCAGCTTGTCAAGGACGAGGCAGTCCATCGAGGCGAGGCTCGCATAGCTCATGAGTGAAGCGACATCGATTTTTGAGTGATCGACGAGCAGGTATTTTTTCGATGGAAGATCCGCGAGGTAGCGCTTGATTTCGCATTCGAGCGGGGAGGCGTTTGTCGCTCCGTGCTCGATGGAGATGCCCGTGGATGCGAGAAAGATCTTCGAGATGTTGAAATCCCGGAGGCAGCGGATGACGCTCGAGCCGACGAAGGCTTTTGACGGCACGTAGAGCGCGCCGCTCGTCGTGAGCACGTCGAGCGACGGGTAGTCGAGCGCCATATTGATGACATTGAGACTCGACGTGATGATGGTGATGCGCCCCTTTCCCGTGAGGAACGGGATCATATGCATCGTTGTCGTGCCGGAGTCGATGTAGATGACGTCGTCCTCCCGGACTTCGGAAGCGGCCAGGCGGGCGACGATCTTCTTGGCATTCTCATTCTTCGTCGCGCGGCTGTCGAATGGTTCCGGTGCGGAGGGATCGAGCGCATCTTCGTTCAGGACGATGCCGCCGTAGACTTTGTGGATGAGGCCTTGCTGCTCGAGCTCGCAGATGTCGCGGCGGATCGTGTTTTTTGATACATCGAAGCGGCGGCAGAGGTCTTTGATGGAAAGCGTGTGCTCCTCGAGGAGCAGCTTGCGGATTTGCTGGATGCGATTGATCTTCATGAGAACCACCTGCTTGGCAGGAAGCAGGGCAGCTGCTTCCTGATGACGTTGGAAATTTTATGACCCTACCTGCATTATAAGAGGAAATGGACAAAGATACAAGCTTTTTTTGCAAGAAATGATGATATTTTGAATACATAATCTCACAAAATACCAAGAAGTGCGGCGATTATTTGAGTGCATTTTGCATTTTTTTGCAAATAGATATTGACAATGCAATCGAAATGTATTAAATTAAAACCATCAAGTGAGCAAAACATAATCAAAATAAACTCGCACAGGTATCAAAAGGAGAATGTATCATGGGTTATTCGTTCATGGTTCCAGAAAAAATCCTGTCAGGGACGGGCGTCATCGAGGAGCTCGGCCAGCACATCCAGGGGAAGGGCACGAAAGCGCTCATCGTCACGGATGCGTTCATGGTGAAATTCGGCAATGCCGCGAAGGTCGAGGACGCGCTGAAGAAAGCGGACATCCCGTATGTTCTTTTCGACGGGGCGAACTCCGAGCCGACGGACAAGATCGTCGATGCGGGTCTTGCGGTCTATCGCAAAAATGGCTGCGACTTCGTTGTCGCGCTTGGCGGCGGCAGCCCGATGGACACGGCGAAGGCCATCGCCTTCCTGTCGACGCAGCCAGAAGGCACGAAGATCAGCAGCTTCATGCACAAGACGATCGACATGAAAGTCCCGTATCTCGTTGCCATCCCGACGACGGCCGGCACGGGCTCGGAAGTCACGAAGAACACGATCATCTCTGACACGGAGAACAACGTCAAGATGCTCCTCGGCGGCCCGTCGATCATCCCGAAGCTCGCGGTCGTCGATCCGACGTTCACGATGACGGCTCCCCAGGGCGTCACGGCAGCTACGGGCATCGATGCCCTCTGCCATGCGATCGAGGCGTACACGTCCCGCAAGGCGCAGCCGCTCACGGATACGTTCGCGCTTTCCGCCATCCGGAAGATCCACAAGAACCTGCCGATCTGCTACAAGGATGGCAAGAACGTCGAAGCGCGTCTCGCGATGTCTGTCGCAGCGCTCGAAGCCGGCATCGCCTTCAACAACGCTTCTGTCACTATCGTGCACGGCATGAGCCGCCCGATCGGCGCCCTCTTCCACATCGCGCACGGCGTCTCGAATGCCGTCCTCCTCCCCGCGTGCATGGCGTTCGCCATCGAGGAGAACACAGACCGCTTCGCGACGATCGCCCGCACGATGGGGGTGGCGGATGACGCGACACCGGATCATGAAGCAGCCGAGGCTTTCGTCCAGGAAGTCACGCGCTTCTGCAAGGAAGTCGGCATCCCCAAGGTCGAGGAGCTCCTCAAGAAGGGCGGCAAGACGAAGGAAGACTTCCTTTCCCAGCTCGACAAGATGGCTTCTGATGCACTCGAGAGCGGCAGCCCGCAGAACACGATGCGCATCCCGACGAAGGAGCAGATCATCGAAATCTACAAGAAATTGTTCTGAGATAGGCGGGGAGGAAATCAGAAATGTCACTCGTCAAACTGTCCGAGCTGCTCGCGCAGCCGGATGATACCTACGCCATCGGCGCATTCAACGTCTCCGACATGGAGATGGCCTGGGGCGCCATCCAGGCCGCCGAAGAGCTCCGCGCCCCGATGATCCTCCAGATTGCAGAGAGCCGCCTGCGCTATTCGCCGCTCGACCTCCTCGCTCCCGTCATGGTGGCGGCAGCGAAGAAATGCAGCATGCCGGTGGCCGTCCACCTCGACCACGGCAACACGATGGAGACGATCCGCCTCGCGCTTGACTGCGGCTTCACGTCCGTCATGTTCGACGGCTCGCGCTATCCGCTCGAGGAAAACATCCGCCGCACGAAAGAAGTCGTGAAGCTCGCGAAGAGCTGCGGTGCGGACGTCGAAGCCGAGATCGGCAGCATCGGCGGTGCCGAAGGCGACATGCCGGAAGCGGACATCGCCGTCACGGATGTCGCGGAAGCGAAGCGCCTCGCGGAAGAGACCGGCGTGGACGCGCTCGCCGTCGCGATCGGCACGGCGCACGGCAACTACAAGAAGAAGCCGCACCTGCGCATCGACCGCTTGCAGGAAATCCATGCGGCGCTCAAGACCCCGCTCGTCCTCCACGGCGGCACGGGGCTGACGGAAGAAGATTTCAAGAACTGTCTCCAGAACGGCATCCAGAAGATCAACATCGCTACGGCATCCTATGATGCTTCGGCGCGTGAAGCGGCGAAGGCCGTCGCAGAAAAAGGCGATGCGCTCAAGTACTTCGACGTGAGCGACGCAATCGTGCGCGGCACATGCGCGAACGTCAAACGCCATATGAAGATCTTCGGCATGGAAGGAAAAGCGAGACTCTGATATCGAAATGCCTGTCTATCCAATAGGAGGAAAACGAAAAATGGCACTCGTAACATTTGGCAAGGACAAGCCGATGGACGTCGTCCTGATCGGACGCGTGACGCTCGACTTCAATCCGAACGAGATGAACCGCACGCTCGACAAGGTCAAGACGTTCTCCATGTACCTCGGCGGCTCGCCCGGCAACATGGCCGTCGGCATCAACAAGCTCGGCAAGAAGGTCGGCTTCATCGGCTGCGTGTCCGATGACCAGTTCGGTGATTTCGTCATCAACTACTTCAACGATCGCGGCATCGACACGTCCCAGATGACGCGTGCGCAGCACGGCGAACGCATCGGCCTGACGTTCACGGAGATGAAGAGCCCGACGGAGAGCAGCATCCTCATGTACCGCGACCAGGTGGCAGACCTCGAGATCCGTCCGGAGGATGTCAGCGAGGACTACATCGCGAAGGCGAAGATTCTCATCATTTCCGGCACGGCACTCTCGAAGAGCCCGTCCCGCGAGGCATGCCTGCTCGCAGCCCAGTATGCGAAGAAGCATGACACGCGCATCATCTTCGACCTCGACTACCGCCCGTACAGCTGGCGCGCGAAGATCGATATCTCGATCTACTGCGCCATCGTTGCTTCGATGGCGGATGTCATCATCGGCTCCCGCGACGAAGTCAATCTCACGGAAGGCCTCGCGGAAGACGCGACAACGCCAGCCGATCATGTGCTCGCGGAAAAATACATCGCGCAGGGCACGAAGATCGTCATCATCAAGCACGGCAAGAAAGGCTCCATCGCCTATACGGCGGACAAGCAGGCGTACAAGGTCGAGTCGTATCATATCAACTTGCTCAAATCTTTCGGCGGCGGCGATGCCTACGGCAGCGCGTTCGTCTACGGGCTCCTCGCGGGCTGGACGGTGCCGCAGGCGCTCCAGCACGGTACGGCGCACGCGGCGATGGTCGTTGCGAGCCACAGCTGCTCCGAAGCCATGCAGACGGTGGAGGAGATCGATGCATTCATGAAAGAGCACAAGGACGAGAAGGTCATTTCGACCCTCGCATGGGAGGCAGCATTATGAGATTCGGACGTTTGGGCACCGAGCTTGCGCACGGCTACAACGCCATGACGACGCGCGAGAGCGACATGATGATGGATATCGGCTATCAGGTCATGGACAAGAGCGAGCACGTCTCGTTTGAAGACCGCTTCCAGGAGACGGCGTTCGTCATCCTGACGGGCAAAGTGGAGATCGAATGGGGCGGCGCGACGCGCGTCATGGAGCGTCATTCCCTCTTTGATGAAAATCCGACATGCCTGCACGTTCCGTGCGGCACGCATGTCGACATCCGTGCGCTCGAGCCGTCGGAAGTCCTCGTGCAGAAGACGATGAACGATCGAAGCTTTGCACCGGTCTTCTATCGCCCGGAGGATATCCAGTGCGACATCTTCGGCCACGGCCTCTGGAGCGCGAGCGCCGAGCGTACCGTACGCACGATCTTCGACTATGACAACGCGCCGTATTCGAACATGGTCAACGGCGAGGTCATCAACACGCCGGGACGCTGGTCGGGCTATATCCCGCACCATCATCCGCAGCCGGAAGTCTACACGTACAAGTTTGACAAGCCGCAGGGCTTCGGTGCGGCCTTCATCGGCGACAACGCGTTCAAGATCACGCACAACAGCTGGGCGGAAATCTCGGCAGACCTCATGCATCCGCAGGTCACGGCACCGGGCTACGCGATGTGGTACAGCTGGATGATCCGTCACCTCGATGGCAACCCGTGGAAGAAGACGCGCACGGATCTCCCCGAGCACACCTGGCTCCTCGATCCAAAAGCGAAGATCTGGGCACCCCATTACGACGATTGAGCGCAGGAGGCGCTGCGTTTCAGGAGGCATGTGAAAATGGCAAAAACGATCCGCTTGACGGTCGCACAGGCACTCGTCAAGTTCCTCAATAACCAGTACATCGAGTTCGATGGCGAAGAGCAGCCGATGTTCGACGGCATCTTCGGCATCTTCGGCCACGGCAATGTCGTCGGCCTCGGCCAGGCGCTCGAAGAAGACGCCGGCCACCTCACCGTCCACATGGGTCGCAACGAGCAGGGCATGGCGCATGCCGCAATCGGCTACGCGAAGCAGAAGCGCCGCAAGCAGATGTACGCCTGCACGTCGTCCGTCGGCCCTGGCGCTGCGAACATGGTCACGGCGGCCGCGACGGCGACGGCGAACTGCATCCCGGTCCTGTTCCTGCCTGGCGACACCTACGCCGACCGCCAGCCGGATCCGGTGCTCCAGCAGATGG
>ONJV01000113.1 GCA_900318215.1 uncultured Veillonellaceae bacterium | reverse complement strand
GCGCTCGGCATCATGACGCTCGCGGCGGGCAGTGCGCCGGTCGGCCTCGTCGTGTTCCTGACGGCACTCGCCATCGTCGACGACCTCGGCGCCATTGTTGTCATCGCGCTCTTCTACAGCAGCGATGTCTCACTCGCCGCGCTCGGCATCGGCCTTGCATTCCTCGCGGGCGCATTCGTGCTCTCGCGCCTGCGCGTCGAATTTCTCCCCGCTTACCTCGTGCTCGGCCTCGGTGCCTGGCTCGCATTCCTCGCGTCCGGCATCCATCCGACCATCGCAGGCGTCCTGCTCGGCTGTGCCATCCCCGCGACGGCCAGCCTCGACAACAGCGTCCTGCACGATGGCGATCATCCGAAAACGGCAGGTCATCACGGGTCTCTCCTGCACAAGCTCGAAGAAGCCCTCGAACCCTGGTCGGCCTATGTCATCATGCCGATCTTCGCGCTCGGGAATGCGGGCGTCAGCATCTCCGGCGCAAGCCTCGACTTCGCCTCGCCGCTCTTTCTCGGCATCGCCGCCGGCCTCGTCATCGGCAAGCCGCTCGGCATCTACGGCAGTGTACGGATTCTCACGAAAATCACGGGCGCGCCTCTGCCGGGCGGGGCAAGCCCCGGGCAGGCGCTCTCAGCCGGAACGCTCGGCGGGATTGGGTTTACGATGAGCATCTTTATTGCGACGTTGGCGTTCCCTGAGGCAGAAACGCTCGCGGCGGCGAAGTTGAGCATTCTGGTTTCGTCCGTGGTGGCGGGAGGGATTGGAGCTGCGATGTTTCAGGTGGTGAAGAAGTAGGCTCATATTGCTTTTTTCTTTCGCACCCGCGGAAGTACAGCCCTGCTCCTTGCATTGTCATGCAGGGGACTCCCCCCGCCGCTCACGCGGCCCGTCCCCCCTCTAGAAGGGGGCTCCGTATAAGATGGGCTCCGTTCCAATTGTTATGTTGATTTATGAAGTTGCTTTGAACTTAGCATAGAGCCTGCTACCATTTCCAATGTCGGTCGATTGTTACGTCAACTATGAAGAAACTTTCGCGATGGATGGCCTGATTTCGGGCGGAAAAGGGGATGCATAAGGAACCCGTTAAGGAATCGTCCGTGGGTTCCGTTGTATTCCCTTTCCCGCCCGCGACCTCGCATTTTCTTCGCGTGCTACTCTCCCCAATGCGACCACTACTTTTAAGGAGGTCTTCCTTTTGTCCGATTTCACGATCCGCGTCGCCCGTCCGCAGGACGCGCGGCAGATTGCTGCGATTTATGCTCCTTACGTCGAGCAGACCGCCATCTCTTTCGAGACCGTCCCGCCGACGGCGACGGCTATGCTTCGGCGCATGGACGATGTCCTGCACCGCTATCCCTACCTCGTCGCCGAGCGGGACGGGCGCGTGCTCGGCTTTGCCTATGCACATCCCTTTGTCGGCCGCGCAGCCTATGACTGGTCGGCCGAAATGACGATCTACCTCGCGATGGACGAGCGCCACCACGGCCTCGGCGGCGCGCTCTACCGCAAGCTCGAAGACATCCTGCGCGCGCAGGGCGTGCTGAACCTCAACGCCTGCATCGGCTGCCCGAAAGAAGACAAAGGCGACGAATATCTGACCTACAACAGCGTCGATTTCCACAAGCATCTTGGCTACAAATGGGTTGGCCTGTTCCACGACAGCGGCTACAAGTTCGGCCGCTGGTACGATATGTGCTGGATGGAGAAAATCCTCGGCGAGCATAAGACACCTGCGGCGCCTATCAAGACGTTCCCCGAAGTCCGCAAGGATTTCGGCCTCTGATGCTCTTCCTACGTCAAAAATCCCGGCCGGGCAGACGCCCGACCGGGATTTTTGTATCTTCTTTTAGAACTTGAACCTTGCCGATTCCTTCTGCAGATGCTCTGCCATCTGCGCGAGGTTCTGGCTCGATGCGGCAATCTCCTGCATCGAGGCCGACTGCTCTTCCGTTGCGGCCGAGATGGAGGAAATGTTTTCGGCGACTTTCTCCGTCGCCTGCTCGACTTCCTCCGAGCCCTTCAGCACGGCGCGGCCGGCATCGGCGACAGCGGCGGCCCGCTTGGCCGATTCCTTGACGAGCTCGTCGACCTTCGCGACATGTTCCGCGATTTCCTGGAACTTCGTGCCCGCCTGGTTCACGACCTCGCTGCCGGAGCGGACTTCTTCGACGCCCGCCTGCATCGACTCGACGGCGCGGCTCGTCACGCCCTGCACGTTCTTGATGGTCTCCGAGATTTCCGATGCTGCCTCGCTCGACTGCTCGGCGAGCTTGCGCACTTCGTCGGCGACGACCGAGAAGCCGCGGCCGGCCTCGCCTGCACGCGCTGCCTCGATGGCCGCGTTGAGTGCGAGGAGGTTCGTCTGCTCCGCGATGCTCTGGATGGTCGAGATGATTTCGCCGATGTGCTCCGAATTCCGTCCGAGGTCGGCGACGGCTTCGGCCGACTGCTCCGACGTATCGCGGATTTTCTGCATCTCGCGCACGGCGTCCTGGATGGCCTTGACGCCATCGGCTGCCGCTTCGCCCGCGAGGCTCGACGACTGGCTGATGGTCTCCGACGTCTCCGCGATGCCGCGCACATCGCCCGCCATCTGGCGGATGTTCGCGACGACGTCATTGAGCGTCTTCGACTGCTCGTCCGACGACTCCGCGATGTCCGAGACGCGCTCGGCGACATGCGTGATCGTCTGCGCGACCTGTTCGACGCCCTGCGACATCTGCTCCGAGGCCTCCGAGACCTCGTCCGAGCTGCCCTTGATCTGCTTCAGCAGCGTGCGCAGATGCTCCGTCATCGTATGGAACGATGTCGCGAGATGGCCGATTTCGTCGTCCGTCTCGATTTCGAGCGCCGTCTCGCGCAGGTCGCCATCCGCAATGCCCTCGGCCGCCGTTTCGAGGCCGCGCAGCGGATGCACGATGAGGTTCGAGAGGCCGAGCGTCGCAAAGAAGACCAGCACGAGCGCCACGACAAGGCCGATAATCAGCGCGATGCGGATGTGGTTCGCACTCGCGAGCACCTGCGAGCGGTCCACAATCGTCAGATACTGGTAGCCCGTCTTGTCCGACGCATAGACGCTGACGAATTTCGACGCACCGTCGAGGTCGATTTCCTGCAGGCCCTTCTTGCCGAGGTCGAGCGAGGAAAGCTCGCCGAGGTCTGCTTCGCTGAGCTTCGTGAAATCCTTGTCCGGGTGCTTCGGGTCAGCGATGATGACGCCGTTCTTGTCGAGCACCATGAAATAGCCCGTCTCGCCAATCTGGATCTGGCTGATGCGGTCCGTCATGACCGGCAGGTCGATGTTGAGGCCGAGCACGCCGCGCGGCTCGCCGCTGTCGCTCTTGACGACGGCGAAAATGCCGACGGTCGGCGTGCCTTTCGACGTCTTGAACGGATCCGTGATGCGGACAGCATTCGTGTCCTTCATGCTGTCCGTGAACCAGTCGCGCTTGCGCGAATCATAGCCCGTCTTGCGCTTGACAGCCGGATACTGCAGGTAGCCGCCGTCCACCGTGCCATAGCTCACGACGGAGACCGTGCTCTTGTTCGCCTGGCCGAAGCGCTCGAACAGTGCATACGCCTGCGCCTCGAAACCGCCCTTCGCGGTCGGCTCCATCGCAATCATGCCGTCGCTGCCGGGCGTGCCCGCCGAAGCATCGAAATACTTCGTGATGTCGCCGCCCTGCTTCAGCACGGGGTCATTCGCCATGTTGACGAGGCCGTCGCGCAGGCCGGTCAGGAACGTGTCCATCGACGCGTCCACCTGCTCCGCCTGCAGCTGCGAATTTGCTGCAAATGCGTCCATCTGCGTATTCGTGACGACCTTGTTGAGCACGAATCCCAGCACGACCAGCACGACGATGAAAATGGCCGAGACACAGACCATAATCTTCTGCTTGACGCCGAGACGTCCCAAGAAATCTTCCATTCGTTACCGCTTCCTTTCTCGTTTCATCGCGTTGTTTTCTAGAAACTCCCAAGGCTTTCTCACATTCTCTATTGTATTCTATTTTAACACAGAAATTTCCTGCTGAATAAGGAAGCTTGTCATTTTTCGGAAACGTTTTCATTAAAAATTTTAACAGAAAGAAGTCTCCTGCCTCATGCACGCACATACTTGTGCCAGACGGCCAGGCTCAGGAGCACCATGATGCTGCCTGCGACATAGAACACGGCATGCATGCCGATGCACGTCGCGACGACGCCGCCGAGAATCGGCCCGGCCATTGAGCCGACCTGTTGCGCTGAAAAGAGATAGCCGAAGATACGGCCCTTGATTTCCGTCGAAGAATTTTCCGCGAGCACGGCATTGATAGCCGGATGGATGCCCGAGAGGAACATGCCGCAGGTGAACTGCATGATGGCAAACGGCACGAGCGTGTCGGGGATGCCCTGGACGAAGAGACCGACGCCTGCGCAGACCATCGCAAGCGCCATGACGCGAAAGAACCCGTTCCGCTGCCCGAGCTTGCCCCAGAGGGGCGCCGTGATGGCACCCGCGATGCCGCCGAGCGAGAACACGAGACCCGCGACAAAGACGAGGTTCGGGATGTCGCCCGCAAGCGCCGCGATGTACGTTGTGAGCACGGGCTGGAGAATCATGATAATCATCGAGACGAGCGTGCCGCAGAGCAGCATGTTCCGCAGCAGTGGCATGCGCCAGATATTCGGCGAAGCCGCTTTGTCACCACTCTCGGCCTGCCGTTTCCGCTCCGCCATCGCCTGCACAGACGCTGGCGGCTCCTTGATGAGGAAGACGAACATCAGGAAATTCAGAAAGAGCGCGCCCGCCGCGAGGAAGAACGACATCCGCATGCCGAACGCCGTCGCGAGCACACCGCCGAACAAGGGGCCGACCACGCCGCCCGCCGTCATGACGCCCTGCATGATGCCGAGGCAGAGGCCGAGCTTCTTTGGCGGCGCATAGAGCGTCATGATGGCGAGATCCATCGGCCAGAGCCCCGAGGCGAAGCCCTGGAACATCCGCATGCCGACGAGCTCTTCCGGCGTCTGCACGATGCCGCCTAAAAAATAGCTCACGGCGAGGAGGAAGCTCGCGCGCATCGCCATGAGCCGCTTGCCGCGCGTATCCGCCATGCGTCCCCAAATCGGCGCCATGACCGCCGACACGACGAATGACGCCGAGAACACGACGCCCGACCAGAGATTCACATGTTCCGGCGCCGCGCCGAGCTCCGACGAGAGATAGAGCGGCAGGAACGGGATAATCATCGTGTAGCTCGACGACATGAACAGGATGTTGCAGACGAGGATGGCCAGCACGACCTTCCAGCTGCGATTTCCCTTCATTTCTTCTGACATATCTTGCAAACATCCTCCATTCTTCATTCTCTCGAAATCATACCACCAATGGCCCGCCCCCTGCAACATCCGATTCCCCGCTGCGCCCCAAGCTTGACTTTTGTAAACAATTCCTTTTCATCCGCGCCCTTTCGTGATAAACTGTAGCTATCGGAAAAGGCACGAAAAAGCCTCCAGAACAGAAACGGCAGGAGATGACAGATGAGAGCCAGCAAATGCTATGAACTCGCGCAGGAAGCACGGAAGCTCTCCGAGCGCTGCGACCCGCTCGAAATCGCCGAAGGGCTCGGCATCCATGTCCTGTTCGAGGACGACTACAAGGACCTGCTCGGCATGTATTACGCCAACTGGGGCAATCGCTTCATCTTCCTCAACAACCGCCTCGACGACATCTGGATGCCGATGGTACTCGCGCACGAAATCGGCCACGACCAGCTCCACCGCGACCTCGCGCGCCAGACGCTGCAGGAATTCAACCTCTTCCAGATGCAGAGCCGCACGGAGTATGAGGCCAACGCCTTTGCCGCGCACCTGCTGCTCGAAAACGACGAGGTCTACGACCGCCTGCGCGAAGGCTGCGACGTGCCGACGCTCGCCAAAGAGATGAACGTCAACATCAACCTCATGCTCATCAAGCTGCAGGAAATGGCCGCGCTCGGCTATGACCTCCGCGTCTCCGACTGCGGCGACAGCCATTTTTTCAAAAACATCCACACATAACACGACCCGTCCGAAACAACGCTGAAACGACACGAACGGAGGAACCATCATGGAGAAACACACGCCCCCGACAGCGCCTGCCGAAGAGCAGAGCCACGAAGAGACCATCGAGAAATACGTGACGCAGTCCGTCGACTTCTTCTGCAAGACGCGCAGCACCGGCGACCTCGAAACGCTCCGCCGCGAGCTGCCGGGCCTTGCCGTCGAATATTTCCACAAGCTCCGCGAAGCCTGCGCACCCGCGACGAAGCCCGAAGAAGACTTTGACAAATGGTATTCCTTCATGGCGCGCTACTCCGCCGCCGAATTCCTCAAGCTCCTCGAACAGACCGGCGCCTACGCAGGCGAGCTCGCGGACGCCGCGCATGAAGACGTCGAGAACCTCTTCTCCGAATTCGTCCGCGTCAACATGCGCCAGCTCATCGAAAGTGCTGAAAGCGTCGCGAAAGACCTGTACAAGAAAGAAGAAGAGGCTGCACACGCTTCCGGCTACGAGATTTCCTGATTCCTGAGACAGCAAAACGCCTGGGCTTCTTTGCCCAGGCGCTTTTGTCTTTCAAGTGTTCAGAGCCTGCTCTGCAGGAATGCTTTCGTGCGTTCCTGCTGCGGATGCTCAAAGAATTCTTCGGGGCTGCCGGACTCGACGACGACGCCGTCGGCCATGAACATAATCTTGTTCGCGACATCGTGTGCGAATGGCATTTCGTGCGTGACGACGAGCATCGTCATGTTCTCATCGGCGAGCTGGCGCATCGTGCGCAGAACTTCACCCGTGAGCTCGGGGTCGAGCGCGCTCGTCGGCTCGTCGAACAGCATGATGTCGGGATGCATGCAGAGCGCCCGCGCAATCGCTACGCGCTGCTGCTGGCCGCCTGAGAGCTGGCCCGGGTACTTGTCCCGATGTTCTTCGAGGCCGACTTTGCGCAGCATGGCGATGGCCGTCGCCTCGGCCTCGTCGCGCGGGACGTGCTTGACATGGACGGGCGCGAGCATGAGGTTCTCGAACACCGTCATGTGCGGGAACAGGTTGAACTGCTGGAACACCATGCCCATGTGCCCGAGAATCTGGCGCTCGGCCTCGCCTGCGACATACGAGACGCCGCCGATGTCGTCTTCGCCCGCGTATGTCTGGCCGAGCACGCCGATGTAGCCGTCGTCGATGCTCTCGAGATGGCAGAGGCACCGCAGCAGCGTCGACTTGCCGCTGCCGCTCGGCCCGAGGATGGCGAGGACATCGCCTGCGAAGACGCGGAGATTGATGTCCTTGAGGACGGGCTTGCCGCCATACGATTTCTGGATGCCGCGCATCGTGACCATCGGCAGGCGGAGTTCCTGCATCGCGGCGTCGGCAGCGGCCGCATCAGCGGCAAAAGCAGCATCTGTCATGACCATTTCCTCCATCGGGAAGACCTCCCATCACATCGCATAGCGGCCGAAGTGCGCCTCGAGGCGATGGAACCCCCAGGTCAGCACGGCCGTCATCACGAGGTAGAATACAGCGGCGACGACGAACGGCGTCATGTCGAACTCGCGCTGGACAATCGTGCGCGCGACGCGCAGCAGGTCGTTCATCGCGAGGATGTAGATGAGCGACGTATCCTTGACGAGGTTGATTGTCTCGTTGCTCATCGGCGGCAGGACGTTGCGGATCATCTGCGGGATGACGACGCGCCACATTGTCTGCACCTTCGAAAGGCCGAGCATGTGCGCCGCCTCGTACTGCCCTTTCGGCACCGCCTGGATGCCCGCGCGAAAAATCTCTGCAAAGTACGCCGTATAGTTCAGCGTGAACGCCAGGAGCGCCGCTGCGATGTCCGACAGCTTGATGCCGACCATCGGCAGCGCGAAATAGACGAAGAGCAGCTGCA
>ONJV01000309.1 GCA_900318215.1 uncultured Veillonellaceae bacterium | reverse complement strand
GCGCATGTACCTCAAGGAAATCGGCCGCGTGCCCCTGCTGACGGCAGAGGAAGAAGTCGCGCTTGCCAAGCGCATGAACGATGGCGATGAAGAGGCATCGAAGCGCCTCGCCGAAGCAAACCTGCGTCTCGTCGTGTCCATCGCGAAGCGCTATGTCGGCCGCGGCATGCTGTTCCTCGACCTCATCCAGGAGGGCAACCTCGGCCTCATCAAGGCCGTCGAGAAATTCGACTACACGAAGGGCTACAAGTTCTCGACGTATGCGACGTGGTGGATCCGCCAGGCCATCACGCGCGCCATCGCTGACCAGGCGCGCACCATCCGCATCCCCGTGCACATGGTCGAGACCATCAACAAGCTCATCCGCGTCTCGCGCCAGCTGCTGCAGTCACTCGGCCGCGAGCCGACCCCGGAGGAAATCGCGAAGGAGATGGACATCGGCGTCGACCGCGTGCGCGAAATCATGAAGATCGCGCAGGAGCCGGTCTCGCTCGAAACGCCGATTGGCGAAGAGGAAGATTCGCATCTCGGCGACTTCATCGAGGATCAGGACGCGCCGGCACCGGCCGATGCCGCTTCGTTCATGCTGCTCAAAGAGCAGCTTGAGGAAGTGCTCGACACGCTGACGCCGCGTGAGGAGAAAGTTCTGCGCCTGCGCTTCGGCCTCGATGACGGCCGCGCGCGCACGCTCGAAGAAGTCGGCCAGAACTTCGGCGTCACGCGCGAGCGCATCCGTCAGATCGAGGCGAAGGCTCTCAGGAAGCTGCGCCATCCGAGCCGCAGCCGCAAGCTCAAAGACTTCCTTGATTGATGATTTTCATCGGTTTGAAAAAATGATTGACAAAGCGGCGACGATGCCGTATAATCATACCTGTTGTTGAGATTCCCCGATAGCTCAGCCGGTAGAGCACCTGACTGTTAATCAGGCTGTCGCAGGTTCGAATCCTGCTCGGGGAGCCAGAAATTACAGGGCGTAACGCATGCGTTGCGCCCTTTTATTTTTAGGAAGCACTGATTAAATCCGCCCGCCCATCTGGACGACCGTCTTTAATCGTCGCTTCCTTTACGATACGTTCTTCTGAGAGGGGGAGCCATCATGAAACTCGATGCCAGACTCCAGGCCGTGCTGGACTTCGTGCCCGAGGGCGGCGCCGTCGCGGACATCGGCACGGATCACGGCTATCTCGCGGCCGCGCTCATCGAAGAGGGGCGGGCCGAGCACGTCATTGCGAGCGACCTGAACCTCGGCCCCTGCGAGGCTGCGCGGCGCACGGTGCGCGAGCAGAACCTGAAAGAGCAGATCGAGGTGCGGCAGGGCGACGGCCTTACGGTGCTCGCGCCCGGCGAGGTGCAGACGGCCTGCATCGCGGGCATGGGCGGCGCGCTGATGGCCGACATCCTCGAAGCTGCACCGCTCGTCGTCAAGAAGCTCCATGCGCTCGTCCTGCAGCCGATGAATGGCGAGTACGAGCTGCGTCATTACCTTTACCAGCACAGCTGGCATATCGCCGACGAAACGCTCGTCGTGGCTGACGACCGCATCTATACGGTCATCCGCGCCGAAAAAGGTCGCCGCAAGATGCCAGACCCCTTGACGCTCGAAATCGGCCCCGTGCTCTGGGAGAAGAAGCCGGAGCTCCTGCGCCACCACATCGAGAGCCTGCTCTTCGCGACGCGCCGCGCGGCGGCTGGCATGGAGAAGAGCGAGCGCGCGAAGAAGAGCGCGAAGTACAAGAAGATGAAAGAGCGCATCAAAGCATTGGAGGAACGTTTGGTATGGTAAGCGTACAGGAAGCCATGGACATCATGGAAGGCTTCGCGCCGAAGCATCTCGCCGAGGACTGGGACAACCCCGGCCTACTCGTCGGAAGCCCGGCGCAGCGGACAGAGCGCATCGTCTGCTGCCTCGATGTCAGCGATGGCGTCGTGCAGCAGGCCATCGAGGCAGACGCGCACCTCATCGTCGCGCATCATCCGCTGATTTTCAAGGCCATGAAGAACGTCCGCACGGATCTGCCGCTCGGCGCGCGCATCGCGAAGCTCTTGAAGCATGACATTGCCGTCATTGCCGCGCATACGAACCTCGACATCGCCGAAGGCGGCGTCAATGACGTGCTGGCC
>ONJV01000110.1 GCA_900318215.1 uncultured Veillonellaceae bacterium | reverse complement strand
CTGGATATTTTCCGAATGGCATTTCGGGCATGTGTATTTCGATGGTTCTTTCATGAT
Organism: uncultured Veillonellaceae bacterium; assembly: GCA_900318215.1. Classification (GTDB taxonomy): domain Bacteria; phylum Bacillota; class Negativicutes; order Selenomonadales; family Selenomonadaceae; genus Selenomonas_C. The sequence continues at coordinate 8,090 of ONJV01000110.1, read as the reverse complement.
ATATTCCTCCCTGCTCCTCCCAAGAGCGCGTTCTTCACATCTTCTACTCTGATTTCGCAAAGTTCTTCATCACTGATTTTCCCTGTTTTCTGAGCCAAGCGGTTTGCCTGGCAGGTAATAATCTTTTCATAAAAGTTCCGAACGAGGCGTCCGTTGGCAAACGTCTCATCCCTCGCCTGATATAACTTCGCAAAAACGGCCAGCATGAGCTTCAAGCTGCCTGCCGAGCTATGCAGGCCATGCTTCTCGCACATGCCCTGATAGATTTCGAGCAGTTCCTGTGGCTGATAGTCGGGAAAATCAATGAATTTGTTGAATCGCGACCGCAAGCCGGGATTCGAATCGAGAAATGCTTCCATAGGCTTGCGATAACCTGCGACGATGACAATCAAATCGTCGCGATGGTCTTCCATGAATTTCAGCAGCGTATCGATGGCTTCTTGCCCGAAATCCGTGCCTTCCTGTTTTGCCAGCGCGTAGGCTTCATCGATGAAGAGAACGCCGCCCAAGGCCGATTCCGCGACAGATTTCACTTTGATAGCCGTTTGGCCGACGTACTCGCCTACCAGGCCCGAACGATCCGTCTCAATCAGCTGCCCCTTGGACAAAATGCCCATCTGCTGATACAGCCGCGCCAGGATGCGTGCCACCGTTGTCTTTCCCGTCCCCGGATTCCCCGTAAAGACCAGATGGAGCGTCATATCGAAATGCGCCATGCCACGGTCTTCGCGCATTTTCTGCACACGAACGAGGTTCATGAGCGAATCCACATCCTGTTTGACGCTCGCCAGCCCCGTCAGCTTCTGAAGGTCGTCCATCGGAGAACCTTCATGCGAGGGAACAATGGCGCAGGTTGTTTCGGGACTGCGCTGCAAGCGCTTCTCCCATGCACGTGCGTCCTCTGCAACTTGCGATGACGTACGATCAAGAAAAGCAGCCGCATTGTTTCGAAGCAACACCCAAAGTCTCAGACGAGGCTTCTCACATCCGTCTATAAAAACTGTCCGGATTCCCTTCTTGGCACTTTGTTCGCAAAGATACTGTACATAGCTATCCAGTACCTTCAACGCAATCTGCCTATGTGCAGGGTATGGAGACTCTTTCACGATTTCTGGAATGACATTCTGCAATATGGTGATGTAGCCATCCACCAAGCGCATGAGCGCATGTGTCCATTCAACATTCTCCAAAATGCCTCGGGCATGGCCTATGTCCAGCGCTGCAAGCAAATGATAGAAAAAGGCAGGCCACGTACCAAAGAAACAAAATGCATCTCCCTCAGCTCCCATATCTGCATCAATAGAAAAGAGGCTTGCATATGCCTGATACAAAAGATTTGCCTGCATATCATCTGATGCTCTCAGCTTTCTCGGTTCCGTGATTGGAACCAGCTGGACCCAGCGATGAAGTGCATCCATGTCCAAATATCCAGCATATGCAAGGAAAATCAGGCGAACTGCGGCTGCTGAAAGGTCCTGCACATAAATAATGGTTCAATCATTTTTTCTGTGGGATGAGCCATCCCGCGCATATCAATGACGACTCATGTCGATGAGTTTCAAGAAGAAATATTCATCGTCTGGATAGCCGTATGCCTGTCGCCGCAACGTCTTGATCTTGTTGTTGATGCCCTCGATCTTCCCAGCAGAGATGCGATAGGTCGCATGGGCAAGAATTCCGTCGAGATGCGAAGCAAGGAGCTTTCGGAACCACATCAGATGTCGGTTCCGTTCTTCTTCTCCAGGCGCACGTTCCAGGCAAAGATCCATGATGCGGTTGATGTATTCCATCATGCAATGTTCCGACTGGCACGAAAATGCCTCTTGCAGCATCTCCTTGATGAGATCCGTCACAAACAGCAGCCGGTTCTTTTCGAGGATGCTCTCGTACCGCTTCATGTACCCGATATTACGGCGCTTGACTTCCGGCATGGGGAAGATGCTGCTTTCCCTTCGGAGGATTTTCCCCTCGCTTGCTTCGCGGTCTTTCCTCTCCAACGTCGCACGGCTGGACATCAGGATATGCCTGCTGCGCTTCAGGCTTCTTGCAGCCTCGTAGTCTCCAGCATCCTCCAGGCGTTTTTGTTCGTCCTTCCGAATCTCGCTCACGACCTTGTCGTTGAAGTTCTTGAAGATGTGGAAATAGTCGAAGACCACGCGGAGATGCGGGCACTTCTCCATGAACGCCTCTTGGAAATCGGAGTTCATGTCGAGCGCGACCGCTTCAACGTGCGACATCCATTCCAGGCCGACGTGCTCGATGAAGTCATAGACGACCTGCTTCTTCTTCCCCTCTGAAATCCAGAGGATGTGCCCGGTTTTCATGTCGATGATGTGCGTCGCGTACTTGTGGCCGTTGTGCAGCTTGAACTCGTCGATGCCGAGGAATCTCGCATACGTTTCAGGGCGGCGGAGCTTTCCATCCACAACATAGAGTCCTTCGAGCCGTCGCTTGTCAATGGCCTTTACGGTGTTCGGGTTCGTGCCGGTAAGCTCGCTGATCTCCTTGTTGGTGAGCGAATGACGGGCCAGGAGGAAGCAGATGTAGTCCTCGAGTTCCCGCGTGATAGAGTGGTGCTCGGACTTGAACGGGATTTCCTGCATATGCGTGCGCTTGCAGTCCATGCAGAGATATTGGACATTCTGGAAACGGATGATGCTGGTCCCGTTTCCGACAGGGAGATGCTTCAACGTCCTGCTGAGGCGTTGATTGACATGCAGGTGGGACTTGCCGCAAAATGGGCAGATACGCTCTTCGGGGAGCGACAGCGTTCCGTTCATGCATAAGGATCTGCGACCATCCGTCAGAAGTTCGCTGGTGGTATCCGTGTTGTGGAAGCCTGTCAGCGATGACGGAATCAGCAGATATTCCTGCGAGGAAGCAGCTTCCCCGAACAAAAGAGACAGTTGCTCATAACGGAGATTTTCGATATAATCCATGGAGAGGACATTCCTTTGTGTGGATTTACATTGGCTAGATGCATATCCATATCTTACTGGAGGTCCTCTTTTTTGACAACATGAATTATGTATAGGAATTATTCATCCCACAGATTTTGTGATTGAACCTGCGAGATTGTCCAAATAGATCACATCCTTTCGTGATGTCATCAGGTGGCTGCCGTTTACCGCAGCAAGTTCAGCACGCTCCCTGCACTCTGGTTCGCCTGGGCGAGCATGGATTGGGCGGTCTGGGCGAGGATGTTGCTCTTCGTGTAGTGCACCATTTCTTTCGCCATGTCGGCGTCTCGGATGGTGGATTCGCTCGACTGCGTGCTTTCCTGCTGGGCTTTGATGTTCGCATGGGCGAAGCCCAGATGATTCGTCTGTGCGCCGATGATGGTGTTGGCGTCCGTGAGGTATTCGATGCCTTTGTCGAGGATGCCTTTCGTCACAGGCGGGTTGCCGAGGAGTTTTTCGCGCATCTTCTTCGTCATGACGTTGTAGTCGGAGACGGACTGCTTGCCGACGATGAACTGGAAGACCTGGTCGAGCGTCGTGCGCGGCAGGTTGAGGCGGATGTTCTGGTCGGCGTGGTCAGTATGCTGGATGATGACGCGATCGACCATCATTTCTTTCGTGGACTTGATGACGTTGTCCATGATGCCGTCGGCAATCTTCGCGCCTTTTTCCTGATAGTCGTAGTATGATGTGTTGACGTCGTAGCGGCGCTGGTCGTAGATGGTGAGGACGCCCGTCGACGGCTCGGCCGCGATGCGGTAGTGGTGGTTATAGTTTGGATCAGGTCCCGTGAGATACGGCAGCGTCTGTTCGTAAATGGCCGTGACGAGGTCGGAAGCATTCTTGACATTCGAGACATCGACGGGCATCGTCTTGATGTCCTCGGTGTCCGTACCGCTCGCCGGACGGTCTTTCTCATAATTTTCCCCGCTCGTAAAGACGACGTTGAACCACTGCTTTGCATCCGTCGCACAGTAGAAGTGGAATCCCTTGTCATAAAGATCGTTCGGGATGACCGCGCCTGCATTGTTCTGGAACCAGGCACCATAATCGATGTCATAATGGCGATAGGTGTCTTGCGACACATTCAGCGTGGTATCATTCGCAGAGGTTCCCTTGCTGCGCGACGTCAGAACGACGTTGCCGCTGCCGTCGGAAGCAGCCGAGCTCCGCCCAAGCCTGCTGAGGAGCAGCTGGGAAAGCGCGGAGCGGACTGTCGCGGTCGCGGTCGTTGTCACTGTCGCGCCAGAAGCATCTGTCGTCGTGGTGGTCACCGTCTGTCCGACCGTCGTGCGCAGGGATGCGAGGTCGATCGTGCTCCCAGAGCCCACCGCCTGGCTCGCGAGCGACGTCTTGTCATCGGAGTCGATGAAGGTGTAGCTGTAGCTGTAGCCATCATAGTTGATGTTCTTGCCGCGCAAGTCTGCAATGATGGTTTCGAGGTCGCTCTCGGATGTCGTGTCGGGGACGGAGGAAAGGTCGATCGTATAGGTAGCCGGACTGCCGTCCGTGCCCGTATTGTCATTCTGGATGTTGCCCGTATATGCTTTGACGGCCTCCGTCGTTGTCTCCGGCGTCGTCGTCGTGCTCCCCGCCCGGCCCGGGATGCCATCCGAGATGGTATAGGAGTTGGCACTCGTGCCCGTGGATCTCGCTGTGAACGTGATGGTGCGCCCGTTATAGGAAACGCTCACGCCATTCAGCGTCGTGCTCGCGTTCGCATCGATGCCGACGGTGTAGATGCCGAGCTTGCTATCGTACTGGAAGCCCGCGCTCCCTGCCTGGAACTGGATGTATTCTGCATTTGGGTCGCTGACCGTGATGCCGCTGCCTGCACTCGCCCCTGACAGGCTGGCCGTGAGCGAGGCTTTCGTACCAGGGACGTATTTCACGTCCGGGTCGGGGCTCTGATAGCCGATCTGGTTCGTGCCTCCCGAGAGTTTCTTTGCCGGAGTGAATGCCCCCGTCGAGGGGCTCGGGTCACGCTTAGGGGTCGTCGTCGTCGTGGACGGCGTCGTTTTCTTTGCTGCTGAAAAACCGCCCATCGAGTAGTTGTTCGCAGCAGAAGATTCCTCGGTCGTCGTGAGGTCGAGGGTGCTGCCGTTGCGCGCGCCGGTGAAGCCAGAAAAACTCGTTGCCAGCTTCGTGATGACGTCGCCGACCGTGCCGCAGCCGCTGATGTCAATCTTGTTGTACACGCCCGTATAGTCCTGGCTCGGTGTTTTCGTGAGGACATAGCGCTCGCCATCAACAATGATGCCGACACCATCGAGGTCATCGACGCTGCTATAGCCGGAGAAATCGAGATGATAAACATCGGGATCGCCTTCCGTCGCGCCGCTATATTTCTGCGAGGACTGGAGGCCGATGGTCGTCATGGTCGCAGAGTTCTGCTTGTATTCCTGAAAGATGTCGAACGGCCCCGTCACGCCGTCGAGCGTTGCATATTTGTCGGGGATGACCTCCATCTTGCTGCTGTCCGGCACCTCTACGGCCTTGTCCTTGACTTCCCAGATCGCGACGGTTTCGTTGCCTGTGCCGCCGAAGAGGACGCGGCGGCCGTTGTAGTTCGTCTCGATGGCGATGTCCTGCATCTGTTCGTAGCTCTGGTCGATCTCTTTCTGGATGGTCGCGCGGTCGATTTCGGTGTTCGTGTCGTTGTTCGCGTCGATGACTTTCTGCTTGATGGTCTTCAATATCTCGATCTGGTTCTGGACGCCGCCTTCGGCGACGTGCAGCAGCGTCGCGCCGGTCTGGACGTTTTCCTCGTCCTGGCCGAGTGCGCGCAAGCGCACGCGCATGCGTTCCGAGATGGCATACTGCGACGCACCGTCGCCCGCGCCATGGATCTGCATGCCGCTCGCGACTTTCTTGAGCTGCTTTTTGAAGTCCGACTCATTCTTCTTGAGTTCGCCGAGGGCGGACATCGCACCCGTATTGTTCAGGACGCGCATCACCATGTGTATCGTCTCCTATCTATTCTTTGGATTCATCTTTCGTTGCATGTCTCCGCGCTGCCGGGCTCACTGCAGCAGGCTCAGCACGCCGCTCGAGCTCTGGTTCGCCTGTGCGAGCATGGACTGGGCAGCTTGGGCGAGGACGTTGGATTTCGTGTATTCCGTCATTTCTTTCGCCATGTCGGCGTCGCGGATGGTGGACTCGGAGGCTTGGACATTCTCGCTGGCCGTCGTGAGGTTGCGGCTCGTGTAGTCGAGGCGGCTCGTGAGGGCGCCGATGGTCGTGGCCTGGTCGAGCGCCTTGCGGATGGCGCGGTCAAAAATCGTCAGCGCACGTTTCGCGGCGGGGCGCGTCTGGACACTGAGCGTCTCGCCCTCGGCACTCTTGAGGCCGAGGGCATCGGCATGGATGTCGGAGAATGCTGCGAGGATGTTCTGGTTCGCCTTCGTGCCGACTTGGAAGCGGAAGCCTGCATGCGAAAGGGCGGGCTGCGGGTAGTCGCCCCAATCCATCGTGAGACCCTCGATCGTCGTCTGCTGCCCGGACGGATACCACCAGTAGCTCGTGGATTTGCCTTCGAGGACGATGTCCTCGCCATTCGCGGCATCGCCTGCCGCAGATTTCGAGCCCGTGGCCGAGCCCGTGTCCGTCTGATCGCTCATGTCGATGTCGCAGGAGTCTTTGAGGAACGTCCGGACGTCCTTGGCCGCTGCGAAATCGGCCTTGAAAGCTGCAATGGCTTCGTTCGATGTCGAAAACTTGCCTTTCGTCGCAGCCGCAATCGCGTCATCGAGGCCGGAGGATGTGCCGCCTTCTTTGACGAGCGTCGCCATGAGGCGCTTCATGGCCATGCCATCATACCCGTTCGCTTTGTTCAGATAGTGGAGGAACGCATAGCCTGCAACATAGGGGTCTTCGTCCGCATCGGAATCAATCGTGTTCGCTGTCATTTTCGAGAGCGCCACGACGCGGAAGTCGTCGATGCCGTGCGTGTACTCGGCCGCGCCTTCCCTGAGCCATTTTGGCAGGCTGCTGAAGTTGCGGATGTTCGTTGACATGACGGCGTGTGTGAATTCGTGCGCGAGCGTGCGGTCGAGATAGCCCGCGCTCGCACTCGTGTAGCCATTCGGATCCGTCTGCTTCAGCTTGTTGTAGAAATCCATGTTGACGGAGAGTTCGAGCTTCGATGTCTTGTTGCCCGAAAAATAGGAACGCACATAGGCGAGCACGTCCGGCCCGCTGTTTTCAAACAGCAGGTTCATCTGCTTCACGCTCGCCGTGTCATCGGCAAACGAGATGCCATAGGTATCCTTGATCAGCTGGAGGCTGGCGTCGATCCACTCGCTGTTGAGTCCCTTGACGATCGTCTGCTTGACATCCGTAGCCGCATCCGCCGCGCCGTCAAAGAGGATCTTGTTGTTGAATGTGACATTCGCATTGTCGTCGAGCTGGTCGATGCCCTGGTCGAGCTCTTTCTGGATGGTCGCGCGGTCTGCATCCGTATTGGTATCATTCGCCGCGTTGATGGCTTTTTCCTTCATCGTCTTCAGGAGATCAACGGTCGAGCCGATGGCACCTGCGGCCGTCTTCAAGAGGCTCGTGGCATTCTGCGCGTTCGCATTGTCCTGCTCGAGCCCGCGCAGCTGCACACGCATGCGTTCGCTGATGGCGTAGCTGGATGCGTCATCGCCCGCGCCATTGACCCGCATGCCGCTCGCGACTTTCTTGAGGTCTTTGCCGAGCTTGTCGTTATTCTTTTTGAGCTCGCCCAGCGCCGACTGCGCCACGAGATTGTTTTTGATGACCATGGCCATGATGAAGTTCCCCTTCCCTAGGAAGTGTGCAGACAAATTCCTTGCTCGTCCTATATATCGGAGAAATTCGAAAAAACTTAAATAAAAGAATCCCAATTTGCCGTACTATAGATGAGCCTCAGAAGTATTCTTCCTCGGCCGTCCGCGCTTTTTCTTTTCCGGCTGCGGAATTGGTTGGGAAAGGCCAAGGCGTTCAAGCTCGTCAAATTCAATTTTCAGCGTATGCACCCATCCACCATCATCTGTCCTCGGATGCTCGGGCGCTTCGATCTTTCTCCAGACTTCGTTCAGGTCTTCCATGAGATCGCCATATGTCATTTCTTTCAACAGGCCGCAATCTTTCGCTTTTGCGAGCATG
>ONJV01000024.1 GCA_900318215.1 uncultured Veillonellaceae bacterium | reverse complement strand
TAGCGCTCTCCACCGCTTCATGCGCAACGCTCGGAATGAGATGCGGTTTCTTCATGCGGCTTTCCTGATAAACTTCTGCGTAATTTTTTGTCATCTGGAGGGATTGTCAATAGTTTTGTTGGCTGCGGAACTGGACAAAAAGCCGGTCATTGGTATTACCTGGAAAAGCCCGACGCAGGATTATGCGGCTTTCAAGAAAGTGATTGAACTGGCAGGTGGCACGCCGGTAGAGCTTCCGCAAGTCAAGTACAAGGACTTCGAGTATGATGGCACGAAGCTGGCACCGGCCGAGGTGGAAAAGACCGGCATGTTGAAGCCGGCGGACGCAGCTCTCATAAAAGCTCGTCATTATGACAAGTCGAATGTTGCCGAGGCATTGAAGGGCGTGGACGCAGTATTCTTTACAGGTGGAGAGGATATCAGCCCGTCTCTTTACAAAAATAATCGTCATGAGGCAAACCTGGGGGAAGAGATCAATGCGGCACGCGATGTATCTGACTACACGCTGATGTCTTATTGCATCGATCATGACATCCCGGTATTTGCTGTTTGCCGTGGCGAGCAGATGATGGGAATTGTGCATGGCGCTGAGTTCCTGCAGGATATTGCTTCGTATTATCAACTTCTTGGTGCTGATTATGGCAATGAGCACCGTATGCTGCCGGGGACGCCGAACCGCACATATGCCAGACACGATGTTGAGGTAATGGACAAGGATTCGCACCTCTATGAGATTGTCAAGGCTGATACTATCAAGAACGTTTCCAGCTGGCACCATCAGGCACTCTTCAACCTTGAAGGTACTGGTTTGAAAGAGACAGCACGTGCAACCTATAATGGCGTGGAAATCATTGAAGGGATTGAAAACTCAAGCAAAACCTATATGGTAGGCGTTCAGTTCCATCCGGAGAATGATGTGAAACTTGCTATGGTCGAGCATAAGTCTACGCCGGCAGATGCTGAATTGATGCTGAACTTTTTCAAGAACTTCGTGAAATACGCTGCTAAGAAATAACTTTTTTGCAAAGATAGCAAAAGGGAGCCGTTGCAAGTTGATGGTACAGACGGACGGCGTCACAGACAAGTAAAAAAAGAGATGTTGCAATTGCAACATCTCTTTTTGCTTGCGGAAAAATCATTTCCCTTCGACCGCATCCCAGCCGACCTGGAGCGCTTTCATGTTCTGCTCGACGGTGTGGGGCGGGACGCGGTGGGAGACGGAGTCTTTGACCTGGTCGAAGGAGACGAGGCCCGTGAGGTGGGTGAGGGCGCCGAGGGCGACGATGTTCGCGAAGAGCGGTTTGCCGACTTCTTCAATCGCGAGCTTCGTAATCGGTACGCGGACGATGTGCGGGAAGTCGGGGGGCTGCGGCACGAGCTCTTCGTCGAGCACGAGCAGGCCGTCCGGATTGAGGTCCTTGTAGTACTTGTCGGCCGCTTTCTGCGTCATGGCGAGCACGAGGTCCGGCGTCTCGACGTGCGGATGGTAGATGGTCTTGTCGTCGATGATGACTTCGGCTTTCGACGCGCCGCCGCGCGCTTCCGGGCCGTACGACTGCGACTGCACGGCTTCCTTGCCTTCGGCGACGGCCGCTTCGGCAAAGATGATAGCGGCCGTGATGACGCCCTGTCCGCCGGAGCCTGAGAATCTGAGTTCTTTCCTCATTTCGTTGCACCTCCCGCGCGCTCGATGACTTCATCATAGGCCGTGTCATAGTCTTCGGCCGGGGCACTGTAGAACAGGCCGATCGGGAACTTCTCGCCCGTCTTCTTGTCGTCTGGCAGGTTGTCCCAGGCGGCTTTCATGACGGCGTTGTCGCGCATCCATTTGAGCATGTTGGCAGGCGAGCCCATCTTGTTCTTGCGGCCGTAGGCCGTCGGGCACTGGACGTAGGCTTCGATGAAGGAGAAGCCCTTGTTGTCGAGGCCGCCCGCAATCATGTCGACGAGGTGGTTGACATGGAACGCGGTCGAGCGGGCGACGTACGTCGCACCGGCCGCCTGCGCGAGCTTGCAGGCGTCGAACGGACGGTCGACGGAGCCGTACGGCGCTGTCGTGGCCTTCTTGCCGAGCGGCGTCATCGGCGATGCCTGGCCGCCGGTCATGCCGTAGATTTCGTTGTTGAAGAGCACGACGGTCAGATCGACGTTGCGGCGGCAGCCGTGGATGAAATGATTGCCGCCGATGGCCGTGCAGTCGCCGTCGCCTGTGATGACGACGACGTTGAGGTCGGGGTTCGCGAGCTTGATGCCCGTCGCGAACGGGATGGCGCGGCCGTGTGCCGTGTGGAGCGTGTCAAAGTCCATGTAGCCCGACGCGCGTGACGAGCAGCCGATGCCCGAGACGATGACGGTGTTGTCCTGCGAGAGGCCCTTCTTCTCGATGGCCTGGACGATGGCCTTCATGGCGATGCCGTTGCCGCAGCCGGGGCACCAGAGGTGCGGGAGGCGGTTCTGGCGGAAATATTTTTCGTAGCTTCTTTCCATGGATAAATGCCTCCTTATTGATGGGCCGCGACGAGGGCGTCGATGGCGCTCTCAATCTCAGCGGGGACGAATGCCTGCATGTTGTATTTGCCGCAGAGCTCGACGGGGCAGGCACCGGCCGCGGCACGGCGGACTTCGCCGACGAGCTGGCCGTAGTTCATCTCGGCGACGAGGATGCCCTTCATCTTCTTTGCGAGTGCGGCGACGACTTTGTCAGCGAACGGCCAGATCGTGATGAGGCGCACGAGGCCGACCTTGATGCCCTTTTCACGCGCCGTGCGGACGGCCTCGTAGGCCGTGCGGGACGTGCCGCCGTAGGCGATGACGGCGTACTCGGCGTCGTCCATGAACGAGGATTCCGTGTGGATGATTTCGTCCCCGGCGCGCGCGATTTTCTCGTGCAGGCGGGCGATGGAGTCTTCCGTGATCTTCGGGCTGCCGACCGGGAAGCCCGTCTCGTCGTGGATGAGGCCCGTGACGTGGATGTGGTAGCCCTGGCCGAAATCGGCGACATTCGGCACGAGGTCGTCGTCTGGCGTGTAGGGCTCGTAGCCTTCGGCGCGCGTCTTCTTCGGTTTTCTGCGCGGATAAACGTCCACATGTTCCGGCAGCACGACTTTCTCGCGCAGATGGCCGACGACCTCGTCCATGAGCAGGATGACAGGCGTGCGGAAGCGTTCGGCGTAATTGACGGCCATGACGGTCACGTCATACGTCTCGCGGACGCTCCACGGCGCGAGCGCGATGATTGGATGGTCGCCATGCGTGCCCCAGCGCGCCTGCATGACGTCGGCCTGGGACGGCGCGGTCGGCTGGCCCGTCGAGGGGCCGACGCGCTGTACGTTGACGAGCACGCACGGGATTTCGGCGCAGGCCGCGTAGCCGATGAGCTCCTGCTTCAGCGAAAAGCCTGGGCCGCTCGTCGCGTCCATCGATTTCGCGCCCGCGAGCGCGGCGCCGAGGATGGCGCCCATCGAGCCGATTTCGTCCTCCATCTGGACGAACTTGCCGCCATGCTTCGGCAGCAGCTTGGCCATCGTCTCGGCGATTTCCGTCGACGGCGTGATCGGGTAGCCCGCGAAGAAGTTGACGCCCGCCGCGATGGCACCCTCGGCGCACGCCTCGTTGCCCTGCATGAGTCTTGCCTTTGCCATTATGCCGTCGCTCCCTTCTTGTCATCGAGCTTGTCCATGAAGATTGCATAATCCGGGCAGCGCAGCTCGCACTGGCCGCAGGCGATGCACGCTTCGCCATTGACGACGTGCACCTTGCCGAGCTCGTCGAGCGCGAGCACCTGCTTCGGACAGAACGCGACGCAGATGCCGCAGCCCTTGCAGCGGGCCATTTTGATGGTGATGTCCGATTTCATCCAGTTCCCTCCTAAAGTATACACATGGTGTTTGCAAGCTATAAAGAATCTGTATGCCAAATATGATATATCGGCGATACTTTTTACATCATAGCAGAATACATCGAAAAAATCCATAGGTTTTTGTAAATCTGTATGATGCACATCACGGGGGATTGAACATGGATGTGCGCGACGGAACCTGACGGAATCTGGAGCATGGGGATGGTTGCATATGAGTGTCTTTTTACTGGATACAGTCATCATGTACAATCCGTAACACTGTCCACTCCCAGTTGACAACTTCACAAAAATCCGTTATAATAATTGCGCTTTCTAACGGGCGGCGGAAACGTTCCCGCAGAAAGCGCAAGTTTTTTTATGGAGGGATTGTCGGAATTCATCCGCAAATCTATCCAATTATAGGAGGCAATTTTTCATGTCAAAGGAGTCAGATCAGCGGCAGCAGCATGCGCCGCTGATGTCCCCGTACCAGACGTATGAGGAAATCAACACCTACGTCGTCGTCTGGGGACTGTTCTTCGCGGTCTTGTTCGCCCTCGCGGTCGGCTACCTCGCGCTGAAGATCGGCCAGACGGTCGATGCTTTTGCGCCGGTCTCCGTGCTCGCTATGGGCATGGCGGTCATCTTCCATCGCAAGAACGCATTCCCGGAGACCGTGCACATCCAGGCCATCGCGAGCGCGGGCACGAACGTGCTCGGCGGTGCGATGTTCATCCTGCCGGCGCTCTACATCCTCGGCATCGAGGACCTCTCGTTCCTCGAAATGTCCGTCCCGATCGTCCTCGGCGGCGTGCTCGGCGTGTTCCTCGCGACCGTCTTCCGCCGTTATTTCTGCGAGGAGATGGATGGCATCTATCCGTTCCCGTCCGGCAGCGCGGCCGCAGAAGTCCTGCAGTCGAACGAGGGTTCGAAAGCGCACATCATGCTGCTCTCGGGCGCGGTCGCGATGGTATACGATTTCGTGCTCAACACGCTCGGCTGGTGGCAGGAGCTCCTGACGACGACAGCTGTCTCGTGGGGCCAGGCGCTCGCCGACAAGTACAAGCTCGTCTTCAGCCTCGACAATGATGCGGCGCTCCTCGGCATCGGCTATTTCACGGGTCTGCGCTACGCCATCATCATCGCGTCGGGTTCGTTCTTCGCCTGGATCGTCTGCATCCCGGTCGTCTACTACCTCGGCGGCGACCACCAGATGGTCGTCGGCGGCAAGGACATCCTGCTCGCGCAGGCACCGGTCGGCGCGGTCTTCTCGCAGTACGTGCGCCACATCGGCATCGGCATGCTCGCCATGGCGGGCATCATCGGGCTTCTCACGATGTCGGGCGTCGTCGGCCGCGTCATGCGCCGCGCTATCCATGACCTGTTCTCGAAAGGCGTCAGCGCCGAGGGCGAGCTCCTTCGCACGCAGCGCGACATCCCGATGAGCCGCATCGTCGTCGGCAGCATCCTCATGGCCATCGGCTTCGGCATTTTCTTCCATCTCATGTGCGCCGAAAACATGACGCAGACGATCCTCGCGTTCGTCGTCGTCACGGTCTTCGCCGTGCTGCTCTCGGTCGTTGGCATCAGCTCCATCGCCTACACGGGCAACGAGCCGGTTTCCGGCATGACCATCTTCATGATCATCGTCTCGGCCGTCGTCATGGGCGGCGCCGGCATGCATGGCAAGGTCGGCATCATCGCCATCCTCATGATGGCGTCGTTCCTCTGCACGACGCTCGCCGTCGCGGGCAACTTCATGTCCGAGCTCAAAGTCGCGCACATCACAGGCGCGACGCCGCGCACGATGCAGCGCTGGCAGCTCGTCTCTATCATCCTTTCGGGCTTCGTCTCCGTCGGCGTCGTGTTCCTGCTGAACCACGCTTACGGCTTCACGGGCCCCGATGCGCTGCAGGCGCCGCAGGCAAATGCGATGGCCGCCATCGTGCAGCCGATGATGGACACGGGCGATGCGCCGTGGCCGCTCTACATGGCGGGCGCGTTCTTCGCCGTGCTGCTCTATTTCCTCAAAATCCCGCCGCTCCCGTTCGCACTCGGCGCGTACCTGCCGATGGGCATCAACACGCCGGTTCTCGTCGGCGGCCTGATTTCCTACTTCGTCTCGCATAGCAGCAAGGACGAAAAAATCAACCAGCTCCGCCTCGCCGAAGGCAACACCGTCGCTTCCGGCTTCGTCGCGGGCGGCGCCATCGGCAGCCTGATTTCGGCTGTGCTCCACATCGCGGGCGTCAACTGGTTCGCGAAAGCCTGGGCGAACAGCCCGGCCGGCACCGTTTGCGGCCTCGTCGCCTACTTCTGCCTCTGCACGTTCCTCGTCTGGATGGCAAAGCGCGGCGCAAAAGAATAATCCTGCAAACATAAAAAACGACCCTCGCAAGGAAGTCCCTGCGAGGGTCGCTTTGTTTCATATGGAGCGGGCGAGGGGAATCGAACCCCCCTCTTTAGCTTGGGAAGCTGACATTCTACCAATGAACTACGCCCGCGTCATCGCTGACCTATCTAGTTTATCATGGGCGGCATGGTTTTTCAAGGAAAACTTTCTGTCGCGAGAAAAAGAGGAAAAAACGAGCAGATGGCGTATAATAAAAGCAGGATATAATATTGAAGTCAGGAGTCTGAGGAAGGGAGCAGGGAGCATGGCGCGAAAGAAGAGGAGAAGGGCCCCGAGGAGGCCGAGCAAGTTCAAGAGAGTCATGAAGATCATCGGGTGCGTGCTCCTGGGCATCATCTTCCTCGGCGGTGCGGGCACGGCCGGTTATTTTGCCGCGCATCATTATCAGGATACGAAGGCCGCCATGCAGGCGAAGAAGGACGCGCAGGCAGCGGAGCGCAAGGCGCAGCGACAGGCGCAGGAGGCGCGCGAGAAGGCGCGTCATCCGAAGAAGTCGCCGGTCGGTGATGCCGACAGCCTCGATGAGGCTGGCACGCTCGTGCAGGACATGGAGAAGAAAGATCTCGGCGATGGCCGCATCCTCTACAGCTATGGGGCGCCGACCGAGGACGGCATCTACATCGTGCCGTACATCATCCGCTCGACGACGGACGGCAGCGTGCTGTTCTATGTCTCCGTGCGCCATCTCGGCATGACGCCGCAGGGCTTCCCAGGCGTCGATGTCATGACGGACGAGGAGACGAAGTATTCGTTCCGCCCCGAGGCGCAGCAGGTCACGACGGAGACGCGGACAGATGGCAGCGGCGGTGTGATTGAGCAGTTTGATGAGCAGGTGAACGCGCAGACGCTGAAAGCGCTGAAGGACATCGGCAGCATGGGCGGCGCAAAGATCATCTTCCCACGCGAAGGCGGTTCGAATGATGACCGCATGATGACGGCGACGGAATGTACGCAGATCGAGCACATGGTCAAGCTGTTCGACCTCTGGCGGCAGCAGTGAAAATACATCTGGAAGCATAAAAAGAGCGACGGTCCAAGGCTGGCTGTCGCTCTTCTTTTATGCTTCTTTCTTGAATTTCAGCCCCGCCGTCATGAGCTTGATGGAGGCGATGAGACATTCTTCGGCGGTCGGGTGGTTTTCAGCCGTGCTGCCGATGGCTTCGAAGATGGCCTTGAGCTGGTTCGGATGCGGCTCGAGGATTGGGTAGATGCTCGCGAAGTACGAAATCATCGTGAATGTGAACGTATCGAACAGCATGTCGTCAGCCACAGAGCACTGGCGGCGCAGCAGGTCCTTGACCGTCGGGAAGACATGGAGCATGATGCGGTTGAACGCGACGAGGTTTTCGTAGCGGACATTCTCCTCGAGCACCGTGTGCCGGAGCGAGAACAGCCGCAGCGTCGCCTTGTGCTCGATGAAGTGATGCGCGACGCGGTAGCAGAACTCATCGCGCGTGAAGAGCTTTCCGGGCGGGAACAGCTGGTCGATGGATTCGTAGAACTCCTTGAGCTTGGCCGAGAGCAGGTCGAGGAGCACTTCCTCGCGGGTCTGGTAATAGGTATAGATGGTCTGGCGCGTGAACGAGACGTCTTTCGCGATGCGGCTGAACGTCACGTCTTCAAGGCAGCCTTCGTTGAAGAGGCGTTCGGCCGCTGTGAGGATTTCCCTTCGCCGGTCCTCAATCTGTTCTTTTTTTCGTGCGCGCTGAAATGTCATAGGTCTGGCCTCGTTTCTCGGAGCCGCCGGAACGTTCCCCCTTCCGGCGCTCTTGGAATTGATTTTTTGAACGTTGGGCAACGTATTTCCCTTTCATAGTATAGTATGAATATTTGCAGAGTGCAAGCAAAATCGAACCGGTCCCAAGGAGCCTTCCAGATTCGTTCCAGCTGTTTTTGAACACAAGTTAAATATCATCTCGTCAATTATTAATGGGCAAAATGCAAATTACTAATTGACAACGTGCAAATAGTGATGTATACTTTGACTTGTCAAGAGGTCAAGAGAGAGGCCGCAAGGAAACATGGACACTTCGGAAACTCGCTCGGAAACCTCCTTGGCATCCACGTTTTTTCGTGATTTCCAAAGGAGGAAATTCATCATGAAAAAGACTCTCGTTTCCGCACTCACCACGGCGCTCGTCATCGGCGCTGCTTCCACGACGTTCGCTGCTTCCAATCCGTTCTCGGATGTCCCGGCTGACCACTGGGCATACGATGCTGTCACGCAGCTCGCTGCTGACGGCGTCATCGAGGGCTATGGCGACAGCACGTTCCAGGGCAACAAGAACATCACGCGTTATGAGATGGCGCAGATGGTCGCAAAAGCGATGGCAAAGACGGATGTCTCCGCAGCTGACAAGGCCCTCATCGACAAGCTCGCTGCTGAGTTCTCCGACGAGCTCAACAACCTCGGCGTCCGCGTCTCGAACCTCGAGAAGCACTCCGACATGGTGAAGTGGAACGGCAAACTCCGTTACACGTATTCCAGCAAGCGCGTCGAGGACGAGGCGAAGGATGACTCGAAAGACAAGACGAACAAGGACGAGCTCCTGTTCCGCCTCGAGCCGACGGCGGAAGTCAATGACCACTGGAATGTCAAGGCACGTCTCGATGCCAAGACGTACCTGGACAGCGACAGCGGCAACGGCAGCGATGACGTCAAGCTCAAGAGAGCGTATGCAGAAGGCAACTACAAGAACTTCTCCACGCAGCTCGGCAAATTCGGCCTCTACACGCCGGAAGAAGGCCTCGTCTTCGATGATGAGATGAGCGGCGCGAAGGTCACGTTCGGCAAGGATCTCAAGGCCAGCCTCTATGCGGGCCGCCTCGACCTCTCCGATTCCGCGACGGCAAAGAACATGACGGGCGGCAGTGCGCACTATGATGACACGGCCAACATGCAGGGCATCACGCTCCAGTACAGCAACCCGGCGGCCAGCAAGCTCTCCGGCGGTGCAGCTTACTATCATCTGAATTCCGACAGCTTCAAGGGCTCGACGGACAACAAGATCAACAGCGGCGTGGCCTATGCAAAGGGCGCAAACGACGAGGATACGGCCAACATCTGGTCCCTCAACGCTGCTTACAACTTCGATGGCATCAGCAAGCTCTCCGCAGCCTATGCGAACAACACGAGCGCTGACAACCTGAACCACAGCTGGCAGGCCCTCTACAACTACAAGGGCGCACAGGCTGAGAACAAGGGCACGTGGGGCGCTTACGCCGGCTATCGTTACCTCGGCACGAACGCTTCCCTCTTCGGCACGCAGGACGCTCAGATCGTCGGTGCCAAAGGCTGGGAAGTCGGCGCGAACTACACGCCGTTCAAGAATGTCGTCGCGACCGCGAAGTACTTCAACGGCAAGGGCATCGAGTCCGACCGCGACGCAGAGACGCTCTGGGGCCGTGTCGAATTCCAGTTCTGATTAAACAAGCTTCCTATCCTTTTATGGATCCCCATATATACCTGTGAGGCCATGTGCCTCAGCCCCCGCTTCGGCGGGGGTCTTTTTTTGTGGAAGCGTATCTGGTAAAATGAAAGAAATCGAAAGAATACCGAGCGTCACTTGATGAGTAGCCTCCCTCTAGAGGGAGGGGGACCGCGAAGCGGTGGTGGGAGTAGTAGGAGATGATAGCCAAACGAGTTTTTCGTTGTAGCTAAAGTCTTTTAGCTGCTACGATAATTTTGTTCGGCGACAGCACCTAACTACTCCCCCAGTCAGCCTGCGGCTGACAGCCCCCTCTAGAGGGGGCCTGGCATTAACGCAGCTTTTGACAATCGAATGCTAGAATGTAGCGAAAGGAGCTTTTTCATGATCCCAGCCCCCAAAATCATTTTTTCCGACATCGATGGCACGTTCCTCCTCGACGACCACACGGTCTCTGAGAAGAGCGCCGAGGCCGTCCGCGCCCTGCTAGCTTCGGGCATCCCGTTCGTCCTCGTCTCGGCGCGCATGCCTGAGGCCATCTATCCCATCACGCAGTCCATCGGCGTGACCATTCCCATCATCAGCTACAGCGGCGCGCTCGCGCTGACAGCGGAGGGCGAGACGCTCGAGGACGTCCGCGTCGATGCGGGTGCGGCCGGCATGGTCTTGAGCGCCATCGAAGACCGCTACCCGGAGCTCACGGTCAACTACTACGCCGGGCGCCGCTGGTACGTCCGCGACGAAGACGACCCGCGCGTGCGCCACGAAGAGGACATCACGCATGCAAAATCCGAGCGCGGCAACTTCGACATGCTGCTCTCCATCAACACGCTGCCGAGCAAGATTCTGCTCATGGGCGAGCCCGCCGTCTGCGAGCGCGCCGAGAGCGACCTCGCGGCCGCCTACCCCATGCTCCACGTCGTCCGCTCCGCGCCGAACCTCGTCGAAATCATGGAGGCCAGCGTCTCGAAAGAAAGCGGCATCCGCGCCATGCTCGACCACTACAATCTCACGGCCGACGACGCCCTCTCATTCGGCGACAACTACAACGACCTTGAGATGCTGCGCTTCACAAAGACGAGCGTCGCGATGTCCAACGCCCCCGAACCCATCAAAAAAGCCGCCACCGACGTCACAAAAAGCAACGCCGAGGACGGCATCTGGTGGTGGCTGAAAGAGAAGGGGATTATCTGATGGAGTGGCTCCCTCTGAGAGGGAGCCTTTTTTATTCTCCCTGTTTCTTCCTCCACTCCATATACGCTTTCGTTTCTGCGACGATGACACCGGAGAGAGCGAGCAGTGCAATCAGGTTCGGGATGGCCATGAGGCCGTTGACGATGTCGGCGAGAATCCAGATGGCTTCGAGCTTCAGGAACGCGCCCGAGGCGATTAGGACGATGAAGATGAGGCGGTACGGCAGGACGCCTTTCGTGCCGAAGAGGTAGATGCAGGCGCGCTCGCCGTAGTAGTTCCAGCCGAGGATGGTCGTGAAGGCGAACAGCACGAGCGAAATCGTGAGCAGCGAGCTGCCGACTGCGCCGTACGTCGATGCGAACGCCGCGCTCGTCATGGCCGCACCGGCTGCGTCGCCCTGCCAGACGCCCGTCAGCACGAGCGCGATGCCCGTCATCGTGCAGATGATGATGGTGTCGATGAACGTGCCCGTCATGGAAATGAGGCCCTGCTCGGCCGGCCATTTCGTCTTGGCGGCGGCTGCGGCAATCGGCGCGGAGCCGAGGCCGGATTCGTTCGAGAACACGCCGCGCGCGATGCCGTTCTGCATGGCCATCATGATGGTCGAGCCCGCGAAGCCGCCGACGGCCGCCGTGCCCGTGAAGGCGCTCTCGACAATCATGCCGATGGCCTCAGGGATGCGCGTGTAGTCGGCGACGATGAGGCCGAGGGAGATGGCGATGTAGAGGAAGGCCATGAACGGGATGATTTTCGAGGCGACTTTCGCGATGCTCTGCAGGCCGCCGATTGTGATGGCGGCGATGAAGAACGTCAGGATGGCGTCCGTCGCGATTTTCGGGAAGCCGAACGACAGCTCCAAGCTGTCGACGATGGCGTTGACCTGCGGGAACGTGCCGATGCCGAAGTACGCGACGCCGATGCAGGCGAGCGCGAAGAACGTCGCGAGCGGCGTCCACTTCTCGCCCATGCCGTTCTTGATGTAGAACATCGGGCCGCCGGCGATTTCGCCCTTTTCATCGACGGAGCGGTACTTGACGGCCAAGAGGCCCTCGGAATATTTCGTTGCCATGCCGAAGAACGCCGCGACCCACATCCAGAAGATGGCGCCCGGGCCGCCGACTTTGACGGCCGTCGCGACGCCGACGATGTTGCCCGTGCCGACCGTGGCCGCGAGCGCGACGCAGAGCGCTTTGAACGACGAGACATCGCCTTTGCCATTGTTCTTCGCTTTGAAGATGAGGCGGAGCGCGGTCGGGAGCTTTACGACCTGGATGAGCCCGAGCCGCACGGTCAGGTAGATGCCCGTGCCGACGAGCAGCGTGATGAGCGGTGGCCCCCACATGAAGGAGTCGATCGCGTTGAGCATCGGGATGAGTGATTCCATAAAATTGCTGCCTCCTTGGCGTGTACGCGTGTGGCGTACATTGTGCGTTGAAAATAAGGACAGTTCCTATTGTAGCACATGGAAGGACAGTTGTCTTCTGTTTTGCAAGAAAAAGTTACAGAGAGTTCGTGGCCGCGGAGCGGGGGCTCGAGTTCGGACGCGGCAGAAGGGGGCCTGCCGAAACCCACGGACGATTCCTTAACGGGTTTCTTGCAGGCCCCCTTCTGCCGCTCGAAGAAAGGCTCGGTGCACGCGAAGCAGCTTTGGGGATGGTCACGATGTCTCTTGCTGAAGCAGCATCTTTGGAGCCAGCCCCCTTCCCAGAGGGGGGACGGGCCCGAAGGGCGGGGGGAGTCCCTTGCAGGACGTATGGAATGGCAGGTCGTTGCTTCCGCGGGTGCGATAGAGAAATTCTTACCGGTTCAGCATCCCCCGCACCTTCCTCCATTCGGGCATGAAACGTGTCATGAGCCCGTAAAACCTCTCATTATGATACTTCTCGACAAGATGCAGCAGTTCATGCAGCAGGATGTAGTCCAAACAGACTTCCGGATGGTGGACGAGCTGCAGATTGATCCAGATTCTTCGCGCCTGGATGTTGCAGGTGCCCCATCGTGTCTTCATGTCTTTTGTCCGCCATTCGTCGGCGTGGAGGCCGGTGAGGTGTTCGATGACGGGGAGACGGCGGGTGATGGCTTTTTCGAGTTCGCCGCGCAGGATTTTGCGCAGGAGGGCGGCGCGACGGGGGGCGTCGGTGCCGGGGCGGACGCAGAGGTGGATGCGCGTGCCGTCGTTTGAGGCGTGCGGATGGCAGCCGGGGATTTCGTGGACGATGAGGATGTGCGGTTTGCCCCAGAGGTAGAGCGTTTCGCCGGTGGCGGCGGAGGCGGGGGCGAGCGGCGGATGGCTCTTGGCGGCGGCGATGTTTTTCTGGAGCCAGCCCGTGCGGGCGCGCAAGAAGGCGTCGATTTCTTCGCGCGTCATGCGCATGGGGGCCGAGAGCAGGGCGCGGCCGTCGGGCTTGACGCGCAGGTAGATGTTCTTGATGCGCTTGCGCGTGACTTCGACGGGGATGCCGGAGATGGTGAGCTTCATGGTGCCGCCTCGCTTTTGCTGGATGGGGAAACCGGGTTTTCTCCATTGTAAGGGAAAGCGGGAGGCGGGGCAAGGCGCGGACAAGGATTTTTTCGGCGGATGTAGAATATAGACGAGAGAAAGGGAGGCGGAGCATTTCATGAAGGAACAGAAAGCGCAGGAACAGCCGGTTGTCGTGCAGGGTGCGATGTCGGTCGAGACGGCGGAGCTCATCGGGGCGATGACGGAGACGGCGGAGGAGCCGTGGGGGCCGTGGCGCATCGTGCGCGGGCGGCTCGACGGCCATCCGCTCGTAATCTCTGAGACGCAGTGGGGCATGGCAAATGCGGCGGCGCTCGCGGCCATCGCAATCGAGCGGTATCATCCGGCGGCGCTCATCAGCCAGGGGACGGCGGGGGCGCACGATGATGCCCTCAATGTCTACGACATCGTGCTCGGCGCGCAGACGGTCAATGAGTCGGCGTGGCAGTCGCATTACCGTCCAGCGGGCGCGGGGGCACCGTATGATGATCTCAAGAAACTCGGCGTCTTTGCGTGGGATGCGGAAAAGGGTGCGTTCACGCAGGAGGTGGAGCATGCGGCAGATGCGGGCCTGCTCGCGGCGGCGCGGCGGGCGGTGCCGCGGTACACGCGCGGAAAGGTGGTCGAGGGCGTCATCGGGACGTGCGACAGCTGGAACTGCGCCATCGACCGCGTGAAGTTTTTGCGTGCGTTCTACGGGTCGCTCTGCGAGGAGATGGAGGGCGACGCAGTCGCGCAGATCTGCCAGTCGCTCGGCGTGCCGTTCCTCGCCATCCGCATCATTTCGAACAGCATCCTGAAGAGCCAGGATCCGTGGGATCTCGGGACCGGGCCGGCGTGCCAGAGGTTCGTGATGGAGGTGCTGAAGGAATGGTGGGCTTCGCGAAGATAGGGTCGTGGTCGCGGAGGCGGGCTTGCGGTCGGACGCGGGCACGGGGGATTCACCGAAATCCACGGACGATTCCTTAACGGATTTCTTGCGAATCCCCCGTGCCCGCTCGAAGAATGGGATTGGCGCACGCGGAGGTGCTGTTCGTGGTCGCGGAGGCAGGTTCGTGCGCGGACGCGTCCAGGGGAGTGTCGGCGGTAGGGAATGACTATGAATTCGAGTGTATCTGCGAAGGTACGTCTTCGCAGGAGGCAATCTAGCTATACATAGAGAACTACCTTCGACACTCCTTCAGTCAGCTTCGCTGATAGCTCCCTCTGAGAGGGAGCCTAAGAATGCATGAGTTGCGATTATTTTAGGAGAATCTCATGGAGCATACTTTGAAACAAAAAATGGAACAGTTGTACGCTCATCTTTCCCACCTCGGTTCTGTCGCGGTCGCTTTTTCTTCTGGTGTCGATTCGACGTTCCTTCTCGATGTCGCGCATGAGGTACTCGGTGCGAAGGCCGTGGCGTTTACGGCGGCTTCGCCATTTGTGCCGCAGCGGGATGTGGACGAGGCGGCGGCGTTCTGCCGTGAAAAGGGCATCGAGCATGTGGTCGTGCCGTTTGATACGCTCGCCATCCCGGGCGTCGCGGAGAATCCGAAGAATCGCTGCTATCTCTGCAAGCATGCGCTGTTTTCGGAGATGGCGGAGCTTGCGCGGGCGCGCGGGCTTGCGGCGGTCGTGGACGGGTCGAATCTCGATGATGATGGCGATTACCGGCCCGGGCGGCGGGCGCTCGGGGAGCTCGGCATCGTGAGCCCGCTGCATGAGGCAGGCATGACGAAGGCGGACATCCGCGCGCTGTCGAAGGAGCGCGGACTCATGACGTGGGATAAGCCGTCGTTCGCGTGCCTCGCGTCGCGGTTTGCCTATGGAGAGCGCCTGACGGAGGACGGGCTCGGGCGCGTGAACCGGGCCGAGGAGTTCTTGATGGCAAAGGGCTTCCGCCAGCTGCGCGTGCGCGTGCACGAGGACGGCACGCTCGCGCGGATCGAGCTGCTGCCGGAGGATATCGGGAGGTTTTTTGCGACGGCGGGCTTGCGCGAAGAAACGGAGCAGAAGCTCCGCGCGCTCGGTTTCCGCTACGTCTCGCTCGACCTCCGAGGCTTCCGGTCGGGGAGTATGAATGAGGGGCTGAACTCTTGAGCCCCCTCTAGAGGGGGGACGGGCCGCGTGAGCGGCGGGGGGAGTCCCCCTGCATGGCGGGGCAAGCAGCAGAATGTGTTTTCCGCGGGTGCGAATCCGATGCAAATGTGCTAGAATAAAAAGAAAGAAATTTCGTATGCAAAAGGATGTGGTCTCATGCGATACCTGCGACGCCTGCTCGAAGCCATCAGCCTCTTTTTTGCAGGCTTTGCGGCGGTCTGTGCCTGGGCAGGAAACGACATGGCAGCCGCGGGATGCCTGCTTTTCGCAGGCGTATCTGCCGTCGTGCGTTTTGCTGTGCGGCGGATGCCGGAAAAGGGCAGGCTGGCGACGCTCTCGAAGGACGCATTGGCGGCCATCCCGGAAGCGGAGCAGCAAACGTATGCCGAGCTTTATGAAAAGGCGCAGAAGGATTATCTGGCCATCGACGCGGCTGAGAAAACTTTGCAGGATGGCGACATCCGCGCCGAGCTCGCGGGGCTCCAGCCCATCTCGGTGCGCATCATGGACTACATGGGCGCGCATCCCGAGAAAATCCCGCTCGCGCGGAAGTTCGTGACGTATTACCAGGACCGCACGGCGGCGCTTGCAAAGGAATATCTCGAGTTCGAGCATACGGGGCTCTCGACGGAGCAGGTCGAGGCGACGAAGGCGAAAATCCG
>ONJV01000077.1:6061-16507 GCA_900318215.1 uncultured Veillonellaceae bacterium | reverse complement strand
ACGACTGCATTCTTGTCAGGCTATCGCATCCTACTACTCCCACCACCGCTTCGCGGTCCCCCTCCCTCCAGAGGGAGGCTGAAGTTTGAATAGCTCATCGCTTAACTTAATGACATTATCTCAGAGGGAGGGGGCCATGCTTATACTTCAAATCGAGTTCCGCGACTCCCGGAAGCGGAACGTACCGATGCCGAGGTTCCTTGGCGTCATGCCTTTCACCATCTCAAACATCTGGTCGTCGAACGCCATGACGTCCCTTCCTGCCGCGAGTTCGTTCAGCGCCTTGCGGTACATCCACGTCACCGTCGCCGTGAGGTCGGCGTCGTAGTCCTGCGCTTCGATGCGGTACGAGGCGATGCCGCCCATTTTGGCGAGGTACGGGTAGAGGCAGAGGTCGTTTGCGAAATAGAGGTGGTCACGGCCGAACTGGTCGACGCGGATGCGATGGAGCTCGCCCGCACGGTCTTTGAGCGCGTAGTGGCGGTCCTGCGCCTCAGGATTGTCGAGCGGGTTGTAGTGCGGCAGGTTCATGCCGATGAAATCATGGTCGCAAATCATGGACTCATAGCTGCCGTGCACGATGACCTCGATGGGGAGCTCCGAGACTTCGACGATTTCGCGCAGCTGCTCGAACGAGAGCTCGAGCGACGCGCAGGCCATCGAAAGGCCGTTTTCCTTCAGGAACTTCGCTGCGAGGTGGTTGAACAGGTTGAACGAGACATCGGCCTGCACGGGGAGGTCGGTCAGCGTCTTTGCGAGCTTCAGCGCGCCGAGGTTGCTGACCATGAGGCCGTCCGGCTGGCGCTCCCAGTTTTTGAGCCCCGAGAGGAACTGCTCGAGCTCGCCACATTCGCGCCGCATCGTCGTGCGCGGCGTGTTCACGATGACCTTCGCGCGGCCGTCTGCTGCGGAGAGAACTTCCTGATAGTCCGCGAGCGACCACGGACGGTTCGGACGGAACGCTTCGCCGCCGACATAGACCGCATCGGCGCCATGCTCGATGGCAGCTTTCGCCGCGGCCACGGTCTGCACGCGCACGGACAGGCGCGGCTGCGGCGCGAACGGCTTGTCGATTTTGCGTTCCTGCTTCAGGATGTCGTCCTGGAACCCCGCTTCCTTCACGGCGTCCGAGAAGAAGCGCGGCTCGCGCTCGCCCGTGAAGCCGATGTCTTTCGCCGTCGGCTGGCCGAACGCGAACGTCGTCGTGAAGTCGCGCGCGCGGTTGTCGTAAAGGCGCTTCCAGCCTGCTTCATCCGTTTCATAGCCTGTCGGGTCAGCAATATAGGCGTCGATGGCGGCGCGGTACGTCGAGACGATGCGGCGCAAAAAAGGCGCCGGGCGCATGCGGCCCTCGATTTTGAACGAGAACACGCCCGCCTGGATGAGCTGCGGAATCGCGCGGTACATGCACATGTCCTTGAGCGCCAATTTATACGGGCCAGCGCTGCCCTCGTCGACGCGCTCGCCGGTTTCTTCGTCCACGAGGTCGTAGGCCCAGCGGCACGGTTTCAGGCAGCGGCCGCGGTTGCCGCTCTGTCCGAACACGACGCCGGAGTGGATGCACTGGCCGCTCTCCGAGATGCACATGTCGCCATGCATGAAATATTCGACCTCGATGCCCGTCTTCGCCCGGAAATTCGTGAGCTCCGAAAGCGTCATCTCGCGGCCGACGACGATGCGCGTGATGCCATATTCCTTGAGCTTCTCAATCGCGTGCTCGTTGTGCGTGTTCATCATGACGGACGTATGCAGCGGAACCCGGATGCCCATCTCGTGCACGAGCTCGAGCACGGCGAAATCCTGCACGAGGATGGCGTCGGGCTGGATGTCCTGCAAATAGGCGAGATATTTTTTCAGCGCCGGGATTTCCTCGTCGCTGATGAGATTATTCAGCGTGATGTAGAGCCGCACGTCATGCGCGTGGCAGTAGGCGATGGCCTCTTTCAGCTGCTCGTCGGTGAAATTGAAATCGCCTTCGTGCATGCGCATGTTGAAATGCTTGCCGCCGAGATAGACCGCGTCCGCGCCAGACTCCACATCCGCGACCAGCGCGTCCCACGTCCCAGCCGGAGCCAAGAGCTCGACAGATTTCCGCGTCAAATTCATAGAAAGAAATACCTCTTTTCCATATCGTTACGTGAAGCACGAGAGACATTCAACCACACAAGCCTCCCTCATTGAGGGAGGGGGACCGCGAAGCGGTGGTGGGAGTAGTAGGATGCGATAGCCGAACGAGATTTCACATACCTGCTAAAGTCTTTTGCTTCCATTTGTTTCCAGTATAACAGGAAACAGACACACGGGCAAATAAAAGTAAGAAAATGCCGAGCGATATGGCGCGTCCTTGCGCGTCGTGGTATAATGAAAAAGATTATTGTGAGACCGTGAACCGAAAGCAAGAACAAACACGAACCAAAGAAGGGTACTTTATGACATTTGACTCCAGCAACGACACCGTTGCGATCCTTTACGACATCGAGAACGCGCCGTTCGAGATGCTTGATTATACGCTCGGCATCGCGCGGCGGTTCCAGCCGTGCCGCATCATCGTCGTCACGGACTGGGACAAGGTCCCCGAAGACCAGAAGCGCTGGGAGCGCCTGCGCCGCCGCCCGGGCTTCACGTTCCGCCCCGTGACGCGGACGTATCTCGGCAAGAACTCGCTCGACAACGCGCTCTACGACTCCGCGCTCGTGCTCTACAAAGACGGCGTGCGCCGCTATTTCATCATCACGACGGACTCCGACTTCGTGAAAATCGCCGAGGCGCTGAACTCCGGCGACAAATCCTACATCATCGGCGTCGGCACGAAGCAGGCCAGCGAGACGCTGCGGAGCGCCTACGACGAATTCTTCTGCTATCCGCCCGAAAAGCCCGAGAAGAAGACGCGCAAGGCCAAGGCGGAAAAAGCTGCTGACAAGCAGGAAAAGACAGCGAAGGGCAAGACGGCTAAGAACGTTAAGAACGCGAAGAGCGAGGCCAAGGGCGAACCAAAAGCCGCGACGAACGCGAAGGCCGGAAAAGGCGCGAAAGCGGCCAAGGCTGAGAAACCGACAAAAGCAACGAAGACAGCGAAAACGGCGAAGGCAACGAAAGAAGCGAAGGCCGAGGAGCTCGCCAAGGCGGCAGAAACCGCCGTTTCAGAAGTGCAGAAAGCTGCGAAAACGACGAAAGCAACCAAAGAAACAAAAGGCCGCAAGAACGCAAAGGCGGAAAAGGTAGCTGCAGCAAAGCCGGAAAAAGTGGCGAAGCAGGAGAAGCCAGCCAAGGCGGCAGATACAAAGGCCGAAGCACCCGCCAAGGCCGCACCGGCCGACGCTCTGACCGTCCGCCTGCCGCGCACGCTCCAGCGCGACCTCGAACGCCGCAAAGAGGAGGAAGGCGTCTCGATGGACGAACTCGTGACATACCTCCTGATGCGCGGCATCACGCAGTAAATCAGAAAGGAAATCCATCGTGAAACGAAAAGAACAGGCACTGCTCTATGGTTTCAATGACGAAGAACGCATCCACCTCGTGCGCCGCACGCTTGACAAGCTCGGCATCGCCGCGCACGTCCTGGAGCCTTCGGCGCACCACCAGAAAGTCGGCTACCTGATCGGCAGCAAAGGCTTCCGCCTGACGCCCGAAGACCCCGACGAAGAGGACTTCGTCTTTCCGCACGAAGTCCTGCTTTTAGACAAAGTCAAAGGCAAGCGCCTCGACGAAGTGCTCGCGAAACTCGCGGCCGCCGTCCAGCCGCCCATCCGCTATAAAACCGTCGTCACGCCGTTCAACACCTTCTGGACCCTCCGCCGCCTCTGCGAGACGATGCAGAAAGAACACGCCTACCTCGCCGAACGGTGACTCTGGCCCACGCTCTCCTGCTTTCCTCTCCAAGCAGCACTAGCCAAAAGCCTCCCTCTCCGAGGGAGGGGGACCGCGTTAGCGGTGGTGGGTGTGTGCCCATGCGAAAAAAGCAATCCGCATGACGCCTTCTTGTACAGCACGCCCGCTGAGATAGCGATTCTCGCAAGGCCATACACCCGCACACTCCCCCAGTCAGCTTTGCTGACAGCCCCCTCTGAGAAGGGGCCTAGGTGACATGGTTCCCTCAGTGAGAAAGGCAGAAGTTTTTCGATACCACGCAGAAAGAAGCTCGATACATGAAGAACCTCGATGATACCCAGTCGATGCCGCCGGTCAGCGACGAGACGCAAATCCTGCCGCGCACGAAGAGCGGCAAGGGAACCGTCCGCGAACTCGACCCGCTGCCGACGCAGGGGAACCGGCCGACTGCCAGCAACCAGCCGCCCAAAAGCCCGATGGGGCAGGGGACGCCGCAGCCCGGCAGTCCCTATGACCCGGAAGGCCCGCAGGGGCCGGACGACCCGCAGAAAAAAGCCGCGTCTTCCGCCAAGCGCAAGCGCAACGTGATTTTCGCCATCGGCTTCGTCATCGCCGTGCTGCTCGGCTTCATCGCGGCGGGCTACAGCCAGCAGAGCGCCGAGCGCGCCGAGAACCAGCGCCAGCATCAGGAGCAGCAGCTCCAGTCGCAGCAGGCGAAAATCGACAAGGACACGAAAGACCTCGAAGCGAAAAAAGCCCAGCTCGAACAGCAGAAGCAGGAACTCGCGAAAAAGAAGCAGGAGCTCGAGCAGCAGTCCGCGCGCGCCCAGGGCCGCAACGAACAGCTCGCGAGCGACGAATCCAGCGGCATCGGCAAGCTCATCGACAAAGTCACGGGCAAGGACGCAAAGCGCCAGCAGGCCAAGGCCGCAAACGACGCCGAGCAGTCCGCCGCCCAGAGCGATGCAGGCAGCGTCGACCAATCCCTCGAAAACGTCCAGCAGATGCTCGACGACGTCGACCAGAAGCTCGACACGGCCAAGAGCGTCAAGCAAGACGCCAGCGCCGCCCTCGAAAAAGCCCAGACGGCCTACGACGAAAACCGCGGCACCATCGACGCCGTCGTGTCGTACGCCAAGACCGGCGCGCAGATGTTAGGAAATTTGCTGTTCCAGTAAGTCAAACTTCAGCCTCCCTCTAGAGGGAGGGGGACCGCGAAGCGGTGGTGGGAGTAGTAGGATGCTGTAGCCTAACAAAAATACAAGCGTTGCTAAAGTCTTTTAGTAATGTTTCGCATACGTGTTTGTCTCCAGCAACCAACTACTCCCCCAGTCAGCTTCGCTGACAGCCCCCTCTAGAGGGGGCCGGAACCTTCATAGGAGGTATTTTTTTTGAAGAAATTTTTCGTTTTGCTAGTCACCATTCTTTCCACGATGATCCTGACCGCTTGCGGCGCCCCGCAGTCCCAGAAATCCGCTCCTCTCCCGAAGCTCACCATCGGCCTGATGCCGGACGTGGACTCCCTGCCGTTCATCATCGCGCAGGAAAAGGGCTATTTCAAGGAAGAGGGCCTCGACATCGAGCTCCAGCAGTTCAAGAGCGCGATGGATCGCGACGCGGCGCTCCAGAGCGGCACGCTCGACGGCGACGTTTCCGACATGCTCGCCGTCGCCTTTGCAAAGGACGGCGGTTTCGACGTCAAGGTCACGTCGTACACGGACGGCAGCTACAAGCTTATCGCTGGTGCATCTGAGACAGCGACGGATGCCAAGGGGCTTGCGGGCAAAGACGTCGCCGTTTCGCGCAACACGATTATCGAATATGTCACGGATCAGATTCTCGCGAAGGCCGGCATGACGGGCGATAGCATCAACAAGGTCATCATCCCGCAGATTCCGACGCGCCTCGAAATGCTCCAGAACGGCAAGCTCGCGGCCGCGACGCTGCCCGAGCCGATGGCCAGCATTGCCGTCGCGAACGGCTGCCATTACGTCACGGGCTCCGACCAGCTCGGCATCAACCCCGGCGTCATCATGTTCACGGAAAAGAGCACGCAGGACAAGAAAGCGTCCATCCAGGCGATGTACCGCGCCTACAACAAGGCCGTCAAGTATCTCAACGAGACGCCGCAGGCCGAATACATGGACCTCGTCATCGAAAAGGGCGGCTTCCCGCAGGCCTCGAAAGAATCCCTGAAATTGCCGCAGTATCACGAGGCCGCGCTGCCAAAAACGAGCGACGTCACGGACTGCATTGCCTGGCTCATGGACAAGGGCCTGATTCAGGAAAGCTACAGTTACGACGACATTGTCCTCGATTTGCTGTCGAAATAACAAGTTCATGATACCAAAGCCTTCCCCTCAGGGGAAGGTGCCCGAAGGGCGGAAAGGGTGTCGAAGGCAGGACCTGTCAAAATGCAGATGAATTCGAGTCGGAGGCAAAGCCTCATCATTCAAGACATTACCGTCACATATTCGCAAAATGAGCACGCTTCTTTCGAAGCGCTCCACCATATCCGCCTGACCGTTCCGAAAGGGACGGTTTGTGCTGTCCTCGGGCCCTCGGGCTGCGGCAAATCGACGCTCATCAAGACGGTCGCCGGGCTGCTGCATCCAGCCTCCGGCACCGTCACAATGGACGGCGCGCCGCTCGACCCGCACCGCGTGACCATCGGCTTCATGCCGCAGAACTACGGCCTGCTGCCGTGGCGCACGGCGCTCTCCAACGTCTTGCTCGGCCCGCGCATCCGGAAGCAGGACGTCCAGGCGGCGCGGGCGCGGGCAGGGGAGCTTTTCACGCAGCTCGGCATCGCGGGCCTCGAAGACCGCTTTCCAAAAGAACTCAGCGGCGGCCAGCAGCAGCGCGTCGCGCTCGCGCGGGCGTTCCTGCTCGCGCCCGACCTCCTGCTGATGGACGAGCCGTTTTCCGCGCTCGACGCCATCACGCGCGAAGAAATGCAGGACGTCTTCCTCACGCTCTGGCGCGAAGCGCAGACGACGACCGTCCTCGTCACGCACTACGTCGAAGAAGCCCTCTACCTCGGCCGCACCATCGTCCTCATGCGCGCCGGCGGCACGATTGCCGAAACCATCGACAACCCGCTGTTCGGCAGGGAAGGACTGCGCGACGACCCAGCTTACTTTGCACTTGCACGCCAATTAAGAGAAAAAATACGAAATTTGAAAGCAGTACCTAGAACTTTTGCCTCCCTCCAAGAGGGAGGGGGACCGCGAAGCGGTGGTGGGAGTGTCGAAGGTAGGACGTGAAGTGATGAGCGGATTGTATTCTGCGAAGGATTCAGGTGACGTAATGCATTGGAAGAAACTCCTGATAACATATTTTTTAGGCATGATTTTCATCCTAGTGCTTTGGCAGCTTGTCGCCCTCATCGCCTCCCTCCCCATCATCCCGCAGCCCTCTCGTGTCTTCACGCGCCTCGCCCGCATCTTCACAAGCTCCATCGCCATTCACGCCGCCTACAGCCTCTGGCGCATCGCGGCGGGGCTCGTGCTCGCCGTCGCCATCGGCTATCCGCTCGGCCTCGCGATGGGCTACAGCCGCCGCGCCGACCGCCTGCTTTCGCCGATGGTCTACCTCACGTACCCCGTGCCGAAAATCGCGCTGCTGCCGATTCTCATGCTGCTCGCGGGCGTCGGAGAGCTCTCGAAAATCCTCATGATTTTCCTGATTATCGTGTTCCAGGTCGTCATCGCCGTGCGCGACGCCATTCGCGCGATTCCTGAGGAGACATTCTTCCCGCTGCGCGTGCTCGGCGCGGGCTTTCCCGCGATGCTCTCCGAAGTCATCCTGCCCGCGACGCTGCCGAAATTCTTGACGGCCGTCCGCGTCGCGATGGCGACGGCTATTTCCGTGCTGTTCTTCACCGAGACATTCGGCACGCAGTACGGCATGGGCTATTTCATCATGGACGCCTGGCTGCGCGTCAACTACCTCGACATGTACGCCGGCATCCTCGTGCTCTCCGTGCTCGGCCTCGCGCTCTTCACCGTCATCGACACCACCGAGCGCGCCGCCTGCCGCTGGCAAAGGTAAAATTCGCTTCGTGAACCCCAGCTTTCATCGCCGAGGGCAATGTCATTAAGTTGAGCGCAAGTGACTTAATACTTTTGCCTCCCTCACAGAGGGAGGGGGACCGCGTTAGCGGTGGTGGGTGTGTCGAAGGTAGGGAATAGCTATTCACTCGAGTGTATCTGCGAAGGTACGTCTTCGCAGGAGGCAATCTTATCAAGCGTTTCGCCCTGCCTCCAACACACCCCCCAGTCACGCTTCGCGTGCCAGCCCCCTCTGAGAGGGGGCCAAAGTTTCATGGAGAACGACGTATCTAAAGTCTTTCGGGAGGTTTGCATGAAAAAAGCTTTTGCCGCCCTATTTTTCATGGTCGTGCTCGGCATCGCAGCCGCTTTTGTCTACCACGCATACACGACGCCCCAGACCCCGCAGGGCATCGACATTCACGCCGCAGGCGATGTCGCGCCGGACATGATGCAGGACGTCAAGACCGCCGTGCAGCTCTTTGAGCAGGACGCCGCGCGCTCTGGCGCGCCGCTCATCCATCACGTCGATGTCTACGTCGCGGCCACGCAGGACGACTACATTTCCGTCCTGACGAACCAGTTCGAACAGAGCGCCGAGGACGCGGCGAAAATCGCCGAGGTCTCCGGCGGCTGGACGGGCGGGCGCAAAGGCCTGACGGCGCTCAACGGCGCGGCCGGCGTCATGGACGACACGAGCGACCGCAAGAGCACGACGGCGCACGAGCTCTTTCATCAGCTGCAGTTCGAGCTTTCCGATGGCAACGACACGGATGAAAAGGCGCTGTTCTGGATGGAGGAGGGCGCGGCGGACTATGTCGGTGCGCGCATCGCCGAGCAGGCGAAGGGGAAGACGCTGCGCAAATGGGAGCTCGACACGCTCTACGACCTGCGCATGGCCGAATCGACCGTCAAGCCTGAATCCCTCGCGCACTGCACGCTGCAGCAGCGCATGGCGCTCATGGACAAGAAATACCATACGTACCAGATGGCCGACGCGATGGTCATCTGCCTCATGCAGCAGCAGAAAGGCAAGGAGCTCTCGTCGCTCCTGCAGTATTTCCGCCTGCTCAAAGACCATCCGGACGGGGAGGAAGCGTTCGAGCAGGCGTTCGGCCTTTCGTATGGCAGCTTCCTCAAGAAGTTCCGCGCGTGGTACGATGGCGAGCTGCATCGTCCGGCCGAGCTGGCGTTCCGCGCACGCGATGGCGTGCCAGCCGGACGCGCC
Organism: uncultured Veillonellaceae bacterium; assembly: GCA_900318215.1. Lineage (GTDB taxonomy): Bacteria > Bacillota > Negativicutes > Selenomonadales > Selenomonadaceae > Selenomonas_C. The sequence continues at coordinate 7,399 of ONJV01000077.1, read as the reverse complement.
GAGGCGCTGCACGAGCAGGCGCTCGCCGTCCAGCCGCTCCTGAAGCAGTCGTTCGGGCAGGAAGTGCACGGCCGCTACGACGTCGTCGTCTGCGCGAATCCCGAGGATTACGCGGTGGCTATCGAGGAGACTTGCGCCGTGCCGAAGGAAAAGGCGCAGGAGCTCGCGCAGGACAGCCTCTGGGTCAGCAACGCGGGCACGATCGTCCTCCACGCCGACGAGCTCACGGACCGCCGCCAGCAGCAATACGCGATGGCGACGCTCATGGCGCGCCTCTTGCGCGTGCAGCTCTCCGGCCGTCCCGAAGACCACGCCGACGCCGCCCTCGACGCCCGCTTCGAGACCTTCCTCAAAAACTACGCCAGAAACCTTCGTTAGAGAGCAGCCCCCCTCATTGAGGGGGGACGGGCCCGAAGGGCGGGGGGATAGGCAGAAACTTGGCGCTTCAGCGCCTTAGTGGTCGCCTATGCCGACCATAAGTCGGTTGTAGTCGGGTGCTGGAGACAAACAATTATGCTGCTGTATCGAAAAAAGTAATTTTTTTACTTTACAGGTAGACATCTTTGTGGTACCATAAGACCTGTTGAAAGAAAAGACCATATTTCAGGCAATGGAGCCATGCAGACCTGTAGACAGGAGGTGTATTTTTCACCGAATCGTTTCCGGGCTTGCATGGCTTTTGTTATTTTCGTGCAGGTCTCCTGCAGAAAGCAAAGGGTGGTACAACATGTTAGATGAACTCCTGTATGTGATTCCCGCGCACACCGACCGCGCAGAAGTCAAGAAGATGCTCGAGGAACATCCCGAGATCAAGTTCGTTTCGCTCGTCGGCGTCGACATGGCCGGCAACGACACGGATGAGAAGATTCCGATGCGCATCTTCCTCAAGGACATCGATGACTTCTACGCTGGCTCTGCAGTCCAGACCGATGGTTCCTCCGTCGTGCTGCCGGGCATCGCTACGCTGAACAACGCAAAAGTTGACATGCCGGTCGACCCCGATGTCAACTGGTTCGTTGATTACAACTTCGAGCATTATGACGAGGATTCCGAGAAGCCGATCGGCACGCTCCGCATCCCGTCGTTCCTGATTCACGAGGGCAAGCGCGTGGATGCGCGTGCGGTGCTCGCTGACTCCCTCGAGTACGTGAAGAAAGGCCTTCTCGACCTCTTCCATGCACATCCGGACATCGCAGGTCTCGCCGTCAAGGGCACGGACATCGAAGACATCTCGTTCACGTCCGCGACGGAGCTCGAGTTCTGGGTCAAGACGCCGCTCGAGGATGCCGACATCGAAGAGATGTCCGCGTCCCAGGTCATGCAGGAGCAGTATTGGGA
>ONJV01000077.1:0-6034 GCA_900318215.1 uncultured Veillonellaceae bacterium | reverse complement strand
TGGGAGCGCACGCACGGCGCTGTCCGCACGGCTCTTGAAGAAGCTGTCATGGCACTCGAGCGCTATGGCCTCAAGTGCGAAATGGGCCACAAGGAAGTCGGCGGCATGAAAGCCCAGATTGACGAGAACGGCCGCATGACGCATGTCTGCGAGCAGATTGAAATCGACTGGCGCTTCGCTGATGCCCTCCAGGCTTGCGACAACGAAATCTTCGTCCGCACGATTGTGCGCGAAGTCTTCCGCGGCAACGGCCTCGAGGTCTCCTTCAAGGCAAAGCCGATGATCGGCCTCGCTGGCAACGGCGAGCACACGCACATCGGCATGGTTGCCATCACGAAAGATGGCAAGATGGCGAACCTCTTCGCTGCTGCCCAGCCGAAAGAGGACTTCATGAGCGTCGTCGGCTACGGCTCCATCATGGGTCTCCTCAAGAACTATGAAGTCATCAACCCGTTCGTTTCCGCGACGAACGATTCCCTCAATCGTTTGAAGCCGGGCTTCGAGGCGCCGGTCTGCATCGTCACCTCGCTCGGCCATACGCCTGCAATCCCGTCCCGCAACCGTACGATTCTCGCTGGCCTCATCCGCGACCTCGAGAATCCGATGGCAACGCGCTTCGAGCTCCGCGCCTGCAACCCGTACACGAACACGTACCTCGTGCTCGCGGCCATCTACAGCGCGATGCTCGACGGCATCACGGCTTCCATCGACAAATCGACGAAAGAATGTGTCGCCGAGATTTCGAAGAACGCCGGCGAGGATGGTTTCTACCTTGAAAAAGACCGCGCTTACCGTTCCGAGGACGATGTCTTCGAAGATTACACGGACGAGGAGCGCACGCACCTCTTCGGTGCGCCTCCGGCTACGGTCTGGGAGAACATGCAGGGCTTCGAGACGTATCCTGAGAAGCTCAAAGTCATCACGGCTGGCGGTGCACTGCGTCCGCAGATCATCGACGCGTTCCGCGATGGCGCACTCCTCCGCTGGAAGACGGAGCTCGTGAGCCGCATCATCCCGGAGAACCGCGAAATCGTGCGCAAGGCGAAGGAAATCAAGAGCGCCTATGTCACGGATCAGGATTCCTACAACTGGAACAAGATCAACGGCCTCCGCACGTACCTCGCAAAGGACAGCATCGACGAGAAGAGCCTCTTCACGCTCCTCATCAATGCCCTCAACGAGAAGGACTATGCGACGGCTTCCGGCCTGCAGGTCGAGATGTACGACAAGGTCGAAGAGCTCAAAGCGCTCTATGATGCGTACGCGAAGAACATGATCTGATTGTTGGACCACCCATACAATAGCGAAAGCGGCTGTGCCACCTGGCATGGCCGCTTTTGCTATGCCAACGTACCCTTCAGCCCCCCTCACAGAGGGGGGAGGGCCACGAAGTGGCAGGGGGAGTCCCCTGCACGCCATAACAAATCGCAAGTTGTAGCTTCCGCGGGTGCGAGCAGAATCAAGAAAATTTTGTTCAAAAGCAGGAACAACGGGCACAAATTCAGAATACTACAAACAAAGAACAAAATCAGCAAAGGAGTGGTATTCATGCGACTCGAATTCATCGGTGCGGCCCACACCGTCACAGGTTCCTGCTACCTGCTCGAAACGAACGAGCAGCACTACCTCATCGACTGCGGCATGTTCCAGGGCTCGAAGCGCGTGCGCGAGCTCAACTATGAGGACTTTCCATTCGCGCCCGCCGACATCGAAGGCGTCCTCCTGACGCACGCCCATGTCGACCACTGCGGCCTGCTGCCGAAGCTCGTCAAAGAAGGCTTTTCGGGCTCCATCTACGCGACGAAATCGACGTGCGAGCTCTGCCGCATCATGCTGCCGGACTCCGCGCACATCCAGACGGCGGATGCCGAGCTCCAGAACCGCAAGGGACGCCGCCGCGGCGACACGCCCGTCACGGCGCTCTACGGCATCGACGACGCGATGGAGGCACTCAAGCACCTCGTCGTCGTGCCGTACGAAAAAGAGTTCCAGCTCGCTGACAACATCCGCGTCATTTACAAGGACGCCGGTCACATCCTCGGCTCGGCGTTCCTCGAAGTCTTCGTGACGGAGAACGGCAAGACGACGAAGCTCGTGTTCTCCGGCGACCTCGGCCAGCCCGACCAGCCGATTCTCAAAGACCCGGCCGTGGAGACCGGCGCCGACTTCCTGATCATCGAATCGACGTATGGCGGCCGCCTGCACCAGATTTATGACAAGGAGACGCGCCTCTTGGAAGTCGTCAACGACACGATGGACCGCGGCGGCAACCTCGTCATCCCGTCGTTCGCCGTCGGCCGCACGCAGACGCTGCTCTATTATTTCTACAACCTTTCGAAGCAGGGGAGGCTCGACCCCGACATCCCCATCATCATCGACAGCCCGCTCGCCATCGCCGCGACGCGCGTCTTCCTCAAGAACACGCAGGACTTCGACGACGAGGCGCTCGAGCTCTTCAAGGAAAGCGGCAAAATCATCAAGTTCCCGCAGGTGCGCGTCTGCGAGACGGCAGCCGAATCCCGCGCGCTCAACAGCGAAGAGGGCAGCGCCATCATCATCTCGGCCTCGGGCATGTGCGATGCCGGCCGCATCCTGCATCACCTCAAGCACAATCTCTGGCGCCCGGAATCGACGATTCTCTTCGTCGGCTATCAGGCGGAAGGCAGCCTTGGCCGCCGCCTCGTCGACGGCATCAAGCGCGTCCGCGTCCTCGGTGAAGAAGTCGCCGTCAAAGCGCAGATTCAGAGCCTCGACGGCTTCTCGGCGCATGCCGACTCCAACCAGCTCATCAGCTGGATGTCGAATATCCAGAACCCGAAGCCCGCGAAAGTCTTCATCGTCCACGGCGAAGCGCAGTCGCAGGAAGCGCTCAAGGCACGCATCCAGAAAGAATGCAAATGTGAAGCCTATATCCCGTTCCGTGGCGACCTCGCCCAGATCACCGGCCGCGCCTGCGACATCCAGCCCTCGAACATCCCCGAAGTCTCCGTCGAGATGGAGATGGAAGACGTCCTCCGCGACTTCGACGCCGACTACCGCCAGCTCCGCCAGCGTGTCCTCTCGCTCGTCCTGCGCCAGCCGAAGCAGATGGAGCCCATCATCAAAGTCCTCACGAAAGGCCGCAACTACCTCCGCAAACTCTTCGCGCCGTATAATATCTGAGAATCATCGAATCTTCGCGAGCCAAGTTTAAACTTCGGGAGGGCGGGGATTCCCATAAGGAAACTTTTAGCTGTAAGGAAACGGAAAAAATCGAGGTAGCTCGATGTGAACTCAACGCTTCAAAATCCATCGAGCCCGGCAGGCCGTGTCAGCGTTGTTTCCGTTGGGAATCCCAGCCCGACCCGCGCACGAACAAATCTACGCGACCATAACCCTTGCAATCTCCCCCTCTTTATGGTATCATAAGCCACAAAAGAGCATATTTCCCTTTTAACATGCGTACTGCGAGACGCATAAAGGAGCCATACACGCATAAACATTTACGGAAAGAGTGTAACTTCTGGACAACCAGAGCTCTCTTATGCAGCAGCATAGGAGAGCTCTTTTTCTATGTCGTTTCGCGATGCGAAAACCCATGCAACCATTCGAAAGGAGTGGCCACTTTTGGAGAAGAACACCGTATCCATGCGGGGCAAGAACATCCTCGGCCTCGAGGATTTCAGCCCGGAGGAGATCCGCCTCGTGCTCGAGACCGCGAAGGAGATGAAGAACATCATCCACCGCGACATCAAGAAGGTGCCGACGCTGCGCGGCAAGTCCATCGTGACGCTGTTCTACGAGCCCTCGACGCGCACGCGCACGTCGTTCGAGCTCGCGGCGAAATACCTCGGCGCCGATGTCGTCAACATCACGTCGGGCACGTCGAGCATCGTGAAAGGCGAGAGCCTGCGCGACACGCTCTACACGGTCGAGGCGATGGGCGTCGATGCCATCGTCATGCGCCACAAGGCCGAGGGCGCGGCAGAATATGCCTCGAAGGTCGTTTCGCCCGTCATCCTCAACGCAGGCGATGGCGCACACGCACATCCTTCGCAGGGCCTCCTGAACCTCTTCACCATCCAGGAGCACAAAGGCCGCCTCGCGGGCCTCAAGGTCGCGATTCTTGGCGATGTGCTGCACAGCCGCGTGGCACGCTCCGACATCTACGGCATGCGCAAGATGGGCATGGAAGTCCACATCGCAGGGCCGCGGACGCTGCTGCCGCGCTTCCTCTACGAAGAGCCGGGCATCGTCGTGCATGAGCGCATCGAGGATGCCATCAAAGACGCCGACGTCATCGAAGTCCTGCGCATCCAGCTCGAACGCATGAAAGGCGGCCTGTTCCCGACGACGCGCGAGTATGCGCGCATTTTCGGCCTGAGCCCGCGCCGCTTGCAGCTCGCGAAAGACGATGTCCTGATTCTGCATCCGGGCCCGATGAACAAGGGCTGGGAAATCGGACCGGCCGTCGCCTACGGTGACAATTCGGCCATCCAGGAAGAGGTTCAGAATGGCGTCGCGGTGCGCATGGCACTCTACACGCTGGTGCTCACGGGAGGGAAACAGGCATGACGAAGATGATTCTCAAAGGCGGCCGCGTCATCGACCCGGCATCGAAATTTGACGGTGTGGCCGATGTCCTCATCGAAGACGGCAAGATTGCAGCGGTCGGGCAGGGGCTCGATGCGGATGGCGCAGAGGTGTACGACGCGAGCGGGAAGGTCGTCGCGCCGGGCCTCGTCGACCTGCACGTCCATCTGCGCGAGCCGGGGCAGGAGGCAAAGGAAGATTTCGAGAGCGGCACGAAAGCCGCCGTCGCTGGCGGTTTCACGACGGTCGCGACGATGCCGAACACGAAACCGGTCGTCGATACAGCCGCGCTCGTGCGCAGCCTCGAAAAGCGTGCCGAGAATGTGGCGCGCTGCCATGTCAAAATCATCGGCGCCGTCACGAAAGGCCAGCAGGGCAAGGAGCTCGCCGAGCTCGGCGACATGATTGAGGCTGGCGCTGTCGCGTTCTCCGATGACGGCCATTTCGACCCGAGCGCGAAAGTGCTGCTCAATGCCTACGATTATCTCCATGCTTTCGACAAGGTCATCGTCAACCACGAAGAAGAGACGTCGCTCGTCGAGGAAGGCGTCATGAATGAAGGCCACCGCAGCGCGATGCTCGGCATGAAGGGCCGCCCGACCGTCGCTGAGGACATCGCCGTCGCGCGCGACGTGCTGCTCGCCGAATACGCAGGCGCGCGCGTCCATGTCGCGCATATGAGCTCGGCACGTGCCGTCGACATCGTGCGCGAGGCGAAGAAGCGCGGCGTCCGCGTGACGGCCGAGTGCACGCCGCAGCACCTGACGCTGACAGATGAGTGCGTGACGCTGACGGACACCTCGACGAAAATCAACCCGCCGCTGCGTTCGGCATCCGACTGCGAAGCACTGCTCGCAGGCCTGAAGGATGGCACGATTGACGCCATCGTCACGGACCATTCGCCGCATGCCGAAGAAGAGAAGGATCAGGAGTACATGTACGCGCCAAGCGGCTTCCCAGGACTTGAAACCTCGCTCGGCATTATGCTGACCGACCTTTACCATGCAGGCAAGCTCGACCTGCCGACCATCATTTCGAAAATGACGTACGAGCCCGCGAAGTGCTTCGGCCTTTCCTGCGGCACGCTCGCCAAGGGCGCCGCCGCCGACATCGTCGTCATCGACCCAGAAAAAGAATGGACGGTCGATGCGAAAAAGTTCTACACGCGCGGCACACATTCGCCATTCGTCGGACGCAAGCTCAAAGGCAAGGCTGTTCTGACCATCGTAGATGGCGATGTCGCAATGCGTGACGGAATCGTGGAGTAAAGTACCGCAAACTCTTGCCTCCCTCTCCGAGGGAGGTGACCCCGAAGGGGTCGGTGGGTGTGTCGAAGGTACGACCTGGCAATCCATTCGAGCGTATCTGCGAAGGTACGTCTTCGCAGACAGCAATCCAGCGGCATCCCATGTCCTACCTCCGCCACACCCCCAGTCGCCTCCGGCGACAGCCCCCTCGGAGA
>ONJV01000107.1 GCA_900318215.1 uncultured Veillonellaceae bacterium | reverse complement strand
TGGACCGTATCGGTCTTTTCCTCGTACGCTCCAGCAACATCGTCATCCGTAACATCAACTTCCAGCAGCCCAAGGCAAACAACGGCACAGACGCCGTCTCTATGCAGGAAAGCGAGGGAGTATGGGTTGACCACTGCACCTTCACGTCCCTCAACCAGACCAAGGACTACGAGGACGGCAGCACCGACGTCACCCACGGAAGCAATGGCGTCACCGTCAGCTGGTGCCGTTACATCAAGACCCAGAAGAGCTGCCTGGTGGGCCATTCCAACAACCAGAGCTCCGATACTCAGATTACCGCGACCTTCCATCACAACTGGTTCGACGGTTCGAGCTCCCGCCACCCGCGCGTGCGCTTCGGCCGCGCCCACGTGTACAACAACCTGTATGACGGCTGCACCACCTACGGCGTAGGAAGCGCATACGGAGCCAAAGTGCTTGTGGAGTACAACTACTTCGACGGCGTGCAGCTGCCTACCGACATCTGCTCTTATCCGGCCAAGGAGAACAATGAGTCCAACCTCACCGGCAGCGTGGCAGGTTATCTGTTCGCAGGTGAAGACATACTCGTCAACCGGCCCGCCAAGGCCAAGGAACCGTATCCTCTGACCAACCTCAAGTACAAGTCCTACAACGGCGAGACGCTTTCAACTCCCCTCACCTATGCCGACTTCAAGCCCTCATACAGCTATGTCGTCACCCCGGCCGCTAACGTACCCGAGGTCGTCAAGGCAGGTGCCGGCTACGGCAAACTCGGTTGGGCCGAAGCTCCCGTAGCCGTCAACAACGGCGGCATCACGGAGTACAACGGCAACTACAGCTACTACCGCGAGCGCGTCGAAGCTGAAGAGGCCGAGGCAGCCGAAGAGCGCGAGGAGCAGGAACGGCTCGCGAAAATCGAAGAAAAGCGCGCGAAAGAAAAAGAGCGCGCGGCACGCAAGAAGGCGGGCGGCGCTCGTGCAGACGGCAGTGCGGAAACCGGCGCAAGCGCCAGCGGTGCAACTGGCAGCGATGCAACGGCAGAGCAGGCGCGCAAGGACGCCGCCCTGCGCGGCAGCATCCAGAGCATGAGCGACACGAAGCGCCAGGAAATGATTGACCGCGCCGAAGCCGAAATCGCGATGGCCGAAGCCGAACTCAAGGGCATCGAATACGAAATGAACGACCCAGCCGCCCAGAGCGACCCCGCAAAGAGCCAGCAGCTCGCCGACGCCTACGCTGCGAAGCAGGTGGAAATTGAAGAACGCTACGCCAAGTGGGAGCGGCTGACAGAAGCGTGATGCTCGACGTATGAAGCGAAACGGAGCGGTACTTAGAGAGAAAGGCTCCCTCTCAGAGGGAGCTGGCAGCGAAGCTGACTGAGGGAGTGTCGGAGGTAGGATATTAGCAAATTGCAGGAGTGCTTTCTGCGGAGGAACGTCATACCTTCGCAGACACATTCGTACAAATAGTGCAGCCCTACCTTCGACACTCCCCCCGCCGCTCACGCGGCCCGTCCCCCTCTGAGAGGGGGGCTTCTGTGTAAGGCACGCTTAGCAATCGATGTAAATATCTATAATTCTCGAATTTTATCCTTACCACGAAAGGAGGCCCCCACATGCACCAGCAGACCCTCGCGGGCTTTGACGACGTCAACGAAAACCTCACCGGCGTCGTTGACAGCATCATCTTTGCTGCGGACAACGGCCGCTTTTCCGTCCTGCGGCTCAGGCCGCTGCATCAGAGCGGGCGCGTGAGCGTCACGCTGCCGAGCGCGCCGCCGCTTGTCGGGCAGCAGATCGAGCTCGGCGGCCGCTGGGTCACGCATCCGCGCTTCGGCCAGCAGTTCCAGGCGACGCACATGAAGGTCAGTGCGCCGACGAGCGCGGACGGCATCGAGCGCTTCCTCGGCTCGGGCATCATCGACGGCCTCGGCCCCGAGCTCGCACGGCGCATCGTCGCGAAGTTTGGCGAGCAGACGCTCGACATCATCGAGCAGACACCGGGCCGCCTCAAGGAGGTCTCCGGCATCGGCGCGAAGACCATCGAGAAAATCACGGCCTCCTACCAGCAGCAGTCCGAGCTCCGCGACCTCATGCTCTGGCTCGAGGACCACGGCCTTTCTGGGACGTTTGCCGCGCGCATCTTCAAGCAGTACGGCTCGTTCTCCATCGACGTTTTGGAGCAGCATCCTTACCGGCTTGCATCCGAGGTCTCTGGCATCGGTTTCCAGACGGCGGATGCCATCGCGCACAGCATCGGCATCGAGCGGGAGGCTCCTGCCCGCATCGCGGCAGGCATCGACTACACGCTCCTCCAGATTGCGACGAACGGCCACTGCTGCATCCCGGACGGGCCGCTCGCCGAGCGCGCGGCGCAGACGCTCGGTGTGCCGGTGTCTGCCGTGCATGACGTCCTGCAGAAAGAACTCGAAAGCGGCGCTCTGGCTTCCGAATACCTCGGCGGGGAGATTCTCGTCTATCCGCCATATCTCTATCAGGCGGAAAAAGAGACGGCGGAAAAGCTCCTTTATCTGCGTGACCACGCCGACGAAATCAAAGTCCAGGGCCCCGCCCGTCTCGTGCAGGAATGGGAGGCGCGTGCCGCCATCCAGCTCGCGCCCGGCCAGCGTGCCGCCATCGAGGGGGCGCTGACATCCGGCATCTTCGTGCTGACCGGCGGCCCTGGCACGGGCAAGACGACGGTCGTGCGCGGCATGATTGACATCCTCGAGAAGCTTGGCCTCTCCATCCTCTTGGGCGCCCCGACCGGTCGCGCGGCCAAGCGCCTCAGCGAGGCGGCGGGCCGCAAGGCTGTCACCGTCCACCGCATGCTCGAGGCGCAGGGCGGCGAAGGCGCGATGTTTGCGAAAGACGAGGACGACCCGCTCGAGGCCGACGTCATCATCCTCGACGAGTGCTCCATGATGGACATCGTGCTCATGAATCATTTCCTCGCAGCCGTGTCCGAGGGCAGCCACATCATCCTCGTCGGCGACGTCGACCAGCTGCCTGCTGTCGGCCCGGGCTCCGTGCTCAAGGACATCCTGCGCTCAAACGTCATCCCGAGCGTCCGCCTGACGGACGTCTTCCGCCAGGACGAGGCGAGCCATATCGTGCTGAACGCCCATGCCATCAACCGCGGTCAGCTGCCGAGCTACCCGGAGGAAAAAGGCGCGAAGGTGCCGCTTTCCGCAAGCGACTTCCATTTCCTCGCGATGCCCGATGCTGCCGCGACGGCCAATGCCATCGTCGCGCTCTGTGCGGACATTCTGCCGAAGCACGGCTGGTCGCCGCTCGGCGACGTGCAGGTGCTTTCGCCAATGCACCGCCAGGAATGTGGCGTGGACAGCCTGAACCGCCGCCTGCAGACCGCGTTGAACCCGCCATCGCCCGCGAAGCCCGAGTACAAGAACAGCGTCCAGACGTTCCGCCTCGGCGACAAGGTCATGCAGACGAAGAACAACTACACGAAGCACGTCTTCAACGGCGACATCGGCTTCATCCGCGAGCTCGAGCCCGACCACGTCACCGTCCAGTTCGCGGACGAAAAAGTCGAGTATGAGCGCGCCGAGCTCATCGAGCTCACGCTTGCCTACGCCATGAGCGTCCACAAGAGCCAGGGCAGCGAGTATCCCGTCATCCTCCTGCCGCTCGTGCCGGGGCACCGCATCATGCTCCAGCGCAACCTGCTCTACACGGCCGTCACGCGTGCGAAATCCCTCGTCATCCTCCTCGGCAGCAAAGCCGCCCTCAACACCGCCGTCGCGAACGACCGTACGAAGAAGCGCTACACGCTGCTCGCGGAGCGGCTGACGCACAGCTTGTAAAACATATAGATTCCAGGAGGCTTTTCATGGCACAGCAGCAGATTATCCCCGTCCTCACCATCGCGGGCAGCGACGCAAGCGGCGGGGCGGGAATCCAGGCAGACCTCAAGACGTTCCTCGCGCATGGTGTCTATGGCATGAGCGCCGTGACGGCGCTGACGGCGCAGAATACGCTCGGCGTCCGGGCCATCCAGGAGGCGGCGCCGGAGTTCCTCGCGGCGGAGCTCGATGCCATTTTCGAGGACATCCCGCCGCGCGCGGTGAAGGTCGGCATGGTGGCTTCGGCTGCGCTCATCCGCGTCATCGCGGAGAAGCTGCGTGCCTATCATGCGGAGCATGTCGTCGTCGACCCCGTCATGGTTGCGACGAGCGGGGCGCCGCTCCTCGCGGGCGATGCGATGGACGCGCTCAAAGAGGAGCTCTTTCCCTGTGCGGAGCTCCTGACGCCGAACCTCCCCGAGCTCACGCGATTGACGGGCATCGGCATCGTGAGCGAGGCGGCGATGGCGGCCGCTGCCGAGCGGGCGGCGCAGCGTTTCGGTGCGGCCGTGCTCGCGAAAGGCGGCCATTTCGCGGGCGATGCAGCGACCGACCTGCTCGTCTTCCCGGACGGGCGGCAGATTCCGTTTTCCGCACCGCGGTCGGGAAATCCGAACACGCATGGCACGGGATGCACGCTTTCCTCGGCCATCGCGGCGAATCTCGCGAAGGGACATCCGCTCGAAGATGCCGTCGCTCGTGCGAAAGATTATCTGACGGGCGCCATCGGCTACGGCCTCGACCTTGGGCAGGGCCACGGGCCGCTCTGGCACGGCTGGGCGCTTTCGGGCCGTTTTTTTGCGTGAGAGGACGCTTTGTGGTATCATAAGGGCGCGTATCTTGATGAAGGAAAGAAGAGAGTTTATCATATGAGATATGGAAAATTCGTCGCGGCCGGCGCTGCATGCCTGACGGCCGGCATGCTCTTTTCGGCACCTGCGGAGGCGCAGAGCCGCCTGACGCCCGCCGCATCGTCCGCGATGTCAGCAGAAACGCATCTTTTTACGGCACAGCAGCTGATTGAGGCTGCTGAAAAAGACGTGGCGAAGGAGAAGGCTGAAGACGCCGCGAAGAAGAAAGACGCGGCAAAGACGCTGACGAAAGATCTGGAGAAGAAGATGGAGACGAAGGATGCTTCGAAAGATGCGGCAACATTCCATGCGAAAAAGGTCCGCCTGACGTGGCCCATCGTGCCGGGCGCCGTGCGCTACCAAGTCGTGCTGCTGAAGGCATTCGGCGATGCGGCGGAGAATGTTGTCTGGTCGACGGACCAGGTCTACACGAACGGCATCGAGATTAATCTCGCGCCCTTTGGCGAAAAAGCGGCCAAATTTTATTGGAAAGCCTGCCCGCTGGACTATGCGGGGCAGGCCATCGCGCAGGCCACGCCCATCGCGCCCATCAAGGACGGCGAGCTCGACCCGAAGGCGCCGCTGCCGACGACGGAGTTCGAGAAGATGGACTATGCGCCGCTCTATCCGGTCTTTTCGTGGGTGCCGACGGCAGGCGCGAAGCATCATGTCATCGAAATCTACCGCGTGAAGCCGGAAGGGAACCAGCTCATCCGCACGCTGCAGGCGGGCGAGTATGACTACTACGAGGAGGGCGGCTACACGGTGCCGGGCACGTATGCCTGGCGCGTGCAGGCCGTCGATGAAAGCGGCTGGCCGCTCTCGGACTGGTCGCCGCTTTCGGAGTTCCAGGTGACGACGCCGACGCCGATTGCCGCGCTCGGTGACAGCATCACGCATGGCGGCGGCGCCATGTCGACGCCGCCGGGATACCTGCTGTACGACTGGGAGAGCTACTCCATCGTGCCCATCAAGAACCTCGGCTACAGCGGCAACACGACGCAGGACATGCTCGACCGCTTCGAGCGGGACGTGCTGCCATTTTCCCCGCGCGTGCTCGTCATCATGGGCGGCGTCAATGACTACCGCGGCACGGTCTATGGCTCGGAGACCGTCGAGCACCTGATTGCACTGCGCGACAAATGCAAGGCGTACGGCATCACGCCGGTTTTCACGACGGTCACGCCCATCAATCCCGGTCTCATCCGTCGCTACGGCCAGATTGAGATTCCGCCAGCGGACTGGCAGGTGCACCGCGACTACATCAACCACTGGGTTCTCGAGCAGACGTACGCCATCGACGTCGCCAAAGCGCTCGAGGACGGCGCGGGCTGGCTCGCGACGAAGTACACGACGGACGGCCTGCACCCCGACTACCTCGGCAAGCGCTACATCGGCGAGACTATCGGGCGCTACCTTTCTGCGCATTTTCCCTGGATTACGGGCAAGCTGACGAAGAAGCCCATCATCCTGCCAGCAGAACCGGCGAAATGACGCCCGACGTCTGAGCAAACAGGCGCTCGCTGAAAGCGTATGAAGAGAGAAAGCAGGGACCGGGATGCAAGAAGAAGGCCTCGTCTATACAAATGAAAACTGCATCGGCTGCAATAAGTGCGTCGGCGTCTGCTCGGCGATGGGCGCATGCATCGCGCACGTCGAGGGCGGCAAGGCGCAGATTGCCGTTGATTCCCTGCGCTGCACGGCCTGCGGTGCATGTTTCGGCGTCTGCGCCCACGATGCGCGCAGCTATCACGACGACACGAAACGCTTCTTCCGCGACCTCGGGCGCGGCGAGCCCATCTCGCTTCTGATTTCGCCGGCACTTTCGGCGGAGTACCCGGAGCTTTATGGCCGCATCCTTGGCACGCTGCGGCATCTCGGCGCTCAGCGCATGCTGCCTGTCGCCTTCGGCGCGGATATCTATACCTGGGCGACGCTGCGCTATCTCGACGCGCATGACCGCGCAGGGTTCATCTCCTCGCGCTGTCCCGTCATCGTCTCGTACATCGAGCATTTCCACCCCGAGCTCCTCTCGCAGATGCTGCCCATCCAGAACCCTGCGATGTGCATGGCCATCTACGCGCGGAAACGGCTCCGCCTCAAGGAGAAATTCGCCTATATCGGCCCGTGCATCGCCAGTTCGTTCGATGTGCAGCACAAAGGAGCGGACGCGTACGTGAGCTACAACCTCACGTTCCAGTCCCTGCTCAAGTATTTGCGCGCCCACGGCATCTCGGAGGAATCCTGCGACGAAGAAATCGGCTACGGTCTCGGCCTTTCCTATCCGGCGGCCAATGGCCTCGCTTCGAATCTCCACTGGTTCCTCGGCGACGACATCTTCGTGCGCGTCGTCTCCGGCAAGCGCAAAGCCTACCGCTGGCTCGACCACAATGCAGATGCGATTCTCGGCGGCCGCCTGCTGTTCTCCATCATCGACATCGTCAACTGCAGCGACGGCTGCCTCGAAGGCACGGCGAAAGAGTCCGGCCAGAACGAGCATGACGAGGCATTCTCCCGCCTCATGCAGTGCATCCACGCGCGCGAGCAGCTCGACGAGGAAGGGCCGTGGAGCAAGCGCATCCTGCCGAAAGAACGCCTCGCGCTGCTCAATGCCCGCTTCGAAGGACTCCAGCTCGAAGACTATCTGCGCACATTCACCGACCAATCCGCACAATGCCAGGACTGGGAGCCCTCGCACGACGAGGCTGACGCCATCTACGAGAGCATGCACAAATACGACGAAGCCTCGCGCCACATCGACTGCTCCGCCTGCGGTTACGACACCTGCGCCGACATGATGCGCGCCATCTACAACGGCTTCAACAACAGCCGCAACTGCATCCACTACGAGCAGGCCGAGGCCGACCGCCTCGAGAAGCTCAGCCTCTACGACGAGCTCACGGGCGTCCAGAGCCACAACGCTTACCTGCTTGCGACGCAGTACGGCAGCGGCTTTGCAGAGCTGGGCACGACGTTCGTCATGGCCGACGTCAACGGCCTCAAGCGCGCGAATGACACGAAAGGCCATGCCGAAGGCGACCGCCTCTTGCGCACGGCGGCCCAGTGCCTCGCCGCTGTTTTCGGAAAAAACTGCGTCTACCGCATCGGCGGCGACGAATTCGTCGCCTTCGTACAGGGCCTCTCCCACGCCGCCGTCTGCGCCCGACTCGCCGAGACCCAGCAGAGCCTCGAAGAATTCGACGTCTCCGTCGCCTTCGGCACCGCGCACGCAGAAGAAAGCGCAACGTACAAAACGTACAAAACGTACAAAGCACTCAAAGACGAAGCTGACAAAGTCATGTACAAAGACAAGCTCGCCTGCTACGCACGGCATGGATGGAAGCCGAGAGGGTGAGCGGCAATATCCATCGGCATACAGCAATGCCCCGCATCCAGAAACGATGCGGGGCATTTTGCGTGTCTTCAAATTTTCAGATAAGTTTTCCTTCGAAATGATCCATCTCGTGCTGGATGGCCTCGGCGACGAGGCCGGAAAACTTGCCGCGCTGCTTGCGGAAGGCTTCGTCGCGGTAGCGCACTTCGATGCTTTCATAGCGCTTCGTGGGGCGCGTGCCGGGAAGCGAGAGGCAGCCCTCTTCCGTCTGGTATGTGCGGGCGGAATGTTTCGTGATTTCAGGATTGACGAGCACGCGGACGCGGCTGCCATCGAGCACAGCGAGGATGCAGACGCTCTCGCCAATCATGTTCGC
>ONJV01000281.1 GCA_900318215.1 uncultured Veillonellaceae bacterium | reverse complement strand
GCATTCATCGATTCCGTCGTCGGTGGCGGCGGTCTCATCTCGCTGCCGGCACTTCTCTGGATCGGCCTGCCGCCGCATCTTGCGCTCGGCACGAACAAGGGCGCGGCCGTCATGGGCGCTGTCGCGAGCTTTGTGACGTTCGTGCGCTCGGGGCGCGTGAATGGCTGGCTCATCCGCAGGCTGTTCCCGCTGTCGCTCTTGGGCTCCGTCATCGGCGTGCTCGTCGTGCGGCAGGTCTCGCCGGACATCCTGCGGCCGCTCGTGACGGTGCTGCTGATCGTCGTGCTCGTCTACAGCGTGCTGAAAAAGGATTGGGGGCGCGAGAATCATTTCACTGGGCTCACGACGCGCATGCTCGTGCTTTCGGGCGTCGTCGCGTTCACCTTCGGCTTTTACGACGGCTTTTTCGGCCCCGGCACGGGTTCGTTCCTGCTGTTTGCGTTCCTGATGCTCGGCTACGATTTCCTCGGCGCGGCGGCAAATGCGCGCGCGCTGAATTTCGCGAGCAACATCGCAGGCGTGACGGTGTTCGCCGTACTCGGGCTCATCAACTGGTCGTATGCGATCCCGATGGGCCTCTCGATGATTGTCGGCGCCTGGTGCGGCGCGCACATGGCGCTCAAGAAGGGCACGGGCTACGTGCGGCCGCTCTTCATCGCGATGACGACGGTGCTGATCGGCAAGCAGATTGTCGATCTGCTGAAATAAAGGGGAGGGGATTCTTTGGCAGAACAAGGGACAGCGTCGATGGCGGCACAGTTTGCGCGTCTGACGGCACTGCGGCAGGAAAGCGCGGCATGGCGGCTGCTGGCGTCGCCGCAGGCACCGTTTGTGGCCGCGTTCTTCGCGCAGGAATTCCTTGCGCCCGGACGGCGGCGCGTCGCGGAGGCCGAGCTCCTGCGCGACCTCGAGGATGCGATGCAGGAGGCCGCGCAGGCCCGGTCGGAACAGTCAGATCTGGAAGCGGGCGAAGGGCTCATCCGTCCCGCGCGTGAATACCTCCTGATGTGGTCGGACGAGGCGCATGGCTGGCTGCGGCGGTTCCATGGCGCGGACGATGCGCCGTGCTATGACCTCACGGCAGCGGCTGAGCATGCCGTGCGCTTTGCGGCGGGGCTCTCGAAGCGCGGCTTCCTCGGCACGGAGTCGCGTCTGCGGACGGTCGTCCACCTGCTCGGCGAAATCGCGGAAGACCGCGACGAAGATGCCGCGCACCGCGAGCGCATCCTGCTTGAAAAGCGAAAAGCCATCGACGAGGAGCTCGCAGAGCTCCGAAAGACGGGCAAGGTGCAGCCGAAGCTCACGGCCGGGCAGGTGCGCGAGCGTTACCAGCAGGCGCGTGAGACGGCCGAGAGCATTCTTGAAGACTTCCGCGCGCTCGAAGAAGCGTTCGGCGCGCTCGGCCGCGGCCTCATGCACGACATCGTGACATGGCAGGAAGGCAAAGGGGAACTCCTTGCGAAGGTCTTCGAGCGCGGCGACGTCATCCGCGAGTCGGAGGAAGGGCGGAGCTTCGCGCTGTTCTGGAGATTTTTGATGGCAGGCGACCGGCAGGCGGAGCTCGATGCGCTGCTCGCGGCCGTCAGCCGCGTGCCGGAGCTCAAAGAATTTGCCGCGCAGGGCGGAGGCCTTTCAGGACTCCTGCGCGAATGGGTTGCAGGCGCGGCGGCCGTACAGCAGACGATGGAGCGGCTCTCGCGCCAGCTGCGACGCTATGTCGATGAGCGCTCGATGCGAGAGGAGCGCGTCATCTACCAGCTCATTGCGGGCATCGAGCGGACGGCATCGGACGTGCGCAAGCGCCCGCCGCGCGGCGATTTCGCGGCCATCGACCTGCCGCATGCCGACATTTCGCTGCCGATGGACCGGAAAATCTTCCAGCCCCCCCAGCGCACGCGCATCAAGGCGCGGACGCTCGAAGCGGGCGAGGCGGCCGAGGCGGCCGAGGCGCGCATGGCCGATGGCGGAAAAGCGTTGGAAAAGGCGCTTGAAGCAACAGCCATCGACCGCAAAGTGCTGCAGAAAAACATCGAGGAGACGGCGAAAGAACACGGCGGGAAAAATGTCACGCTTGAAGAAGTCGTGAAGCGCCATCCGCTGACCGGAGGGCTTTCGGAGCTCCTGGCGTATTTTGTGCTGGCGGAAGGACAGGAACGTGGGGATGCGGCGGCAGAGGAAATGCACATTCCATTTGAAAAAGGCAATCGGAAACGAATCGCTATCATGAACGAAATCAGGTTCCCGTTTGAGAGAAAATGATAAAAGTTACGGTAAAGGGCAGGCTCCCTCTTTGAGGGAGCTGTCGCCGCAGGCGACTGAAGGAGTAGTTGGAAGCAGTAGCCGGGCAAGATTATTCGTTGTAGATGAAGGACTTTAGTCGTGTCGAAGAATCTCGTTCGGCCATCGCATCAAACTACTCCCACCACCGCTTCGCGGTCCCCCTCCCTCAAAGAGGGAGGCTGCTGTATGAGCTGCTTCTGGCAATAACAAGTAACCAATCCAAATCGAGGTTTATACCATACATGAACAACGAAGAACAAAA
>ONJV01000106.1 GCA_900318215.1 uncultured Veillonellaceae bacterium | reverse complement strand
AAGCCCTCTTCCTTTCTCTATACCTCCTTTTTCTATCGAAAAACGAGCCCAACTTCGGGCTGGCGGGGGGAATCATAAGGAATCCGTTAAGGAATCGTCCGTGGATTCCGTTGATTTCCCCCGCCAGCCCCGACCACGATTGTATCTTTAAAGCAAAAGGAGGCCCCCTCTCCATGCACGACATCCGCACGCCCGGCATCGAGCCAGCCTCCCGCATCCTGCCAAAATCCATCCATGCGCTCGGCCCGGCCGTCGAGCGGCTCTATTACTGCCACAGCGTCCTCTTCCACTGGCCGCAGATTGTGGGAAATGCCATCGCGGCCAATGTCGAGGCTGTGCGCATCGTAAAGCGGACGCTCTGGCTCTACTCCTATGACGCGACGTGGCGCAACCAGATCCAGATGATGCAGCTCGATGTCCTGCAGAAGGTCAACAACTTCGCGGGCGAGGCGCTCGTGAAGGAGCTCCGCTTCGCGCGATCGGGACGGGAGAAGATGCAGCTCCGGGGCGAGCCGATGGAGGCGCTCGATTACCGCACGCTGCTGCCGAAAGTGAATCTGACAGACGAAGAAATCGCATCTGTCCGTGCGGAGGTCGCGGCCGTCGAGGACAACACGCTGCGCGACCATCTCTTCCGCGCTTCGCTGAAGCAGGCAAAGCTCCAGCACCTTTTGCGCGGGCTCGGCTATCATCCCTGCAAAGACTGCGGCAGCCTCTGCGAACCCGAGCGCACGCGGTGCATGCTTTGCGAGCGGAAGCATGAGGAGGCCGTGCGTGCCGCCATCCGGCGCTATCTCGAGGACATCCCGTGGGCGCGCTTTGGCGAGGTGCTTGCGGAAGTCCCGGAGGCGACGCCCGAGATGCTGGCGTCCGTCCGCGCGTCGTACGTGCAGCAGCTCGCATCCACGGTGCTCCTCGCCGAGCCCGACACCATGCAGGCGAAGACGCTGACGATGGCGTTCCAGTGCGTGCCGCCCGAGCAGCTCACGGAAGACCTCGTGCGGCGGACGCTTTACCGACTGCGGTACGACCTCGCGAAGCCGAAGGAGTGGAAGCCGGTGCGGAGATACGAATATATTTCGTGGGGCAGAAAGAAGGAGTGACATACCGTGTTTTTACACTTGGGCAACAACCTCTCCGTGCGGGCGGCAGATGTCGTTTCGATTCACGACATGAAGCTCTTTGTGCCCGGCGGGCCGTCGCGGCCGTTCTTTGAGAGCGCGCAGGCGGCGGGGCGCGTGCGGAGCCTGACGGGCGGCCGCCCGCCGAAGTCCCTCGTCATCACGCGGGACGCCATCTACCTTTCCGCGATATCTCCCGCGACGCTTCTGCGGCGTGCGCGTTCATCCTATACATTTGTCGAAAACAGCAGAAAACAGCAAAAATCAAGAGATTGAAAGAGATAGGAGACAAGATTCATGGCTGAAGAAAACAAGCATATCGATTTCACGCAGGCAGAGGACGCCCAGAATGTCGAGGCAGCTGCGCCGCAGATGGATCCCGAGCTCGAGGACAAGGACCTCGACCTCACGGGCGTGACGATTCACACGGATGAGTCGAGCGCTGAGGTCACGGCCGTCGATGCCGACTACGGTGCCGACCAGATCCAGATTCTCGAAGGCCTCGAGGCCGTCCGCAAGCGTCCGGGCATGTACATCGGCTCGACGTCGGAGCGCGGCCTGCACCACCTCGTCTACGAAGTCGTCGACAACTCCATCGACGAGGCGCTCGCGGGCTACTGCGACCACATCGACGTGACCATCGAGAAAGACAACTCCATCACGGTTGTCGACAACGGCCGCGGCATCCCGGTCGACATGCATGAGAGCGGCAAGCCGGCCGTCGAGGTCGTCCTGACCGTGCTGCATGCCGGCGGCAAGTTCGGTGGCGATGGCTACAAGGTCTCGGGCGGCCTCCACGGCGTCGGCGTCTCCGTCGTCAACGCCCTCTCGACCTCGATGGACGTGCAGGTCAAGCGCGACGGCAAGATTCATGAGATTTCCTTCAAGCGCGGCGTCACGCAGAAGCCGCTGACCGTCGTCGGCACGACGGAGGAAACGGGCACGCGCGTCCATTTCTGCCCGGACCCCGAGATTTTCACCGTCACGGAGTACAGTTTCGAGACGCTCCGGCACCGCTTGCGCGAGCTCTCGTTCCTGAACCACGGCATCACGATTACGCTCAGCGACGAGCGCGGCGAGGAAGAGCGCAAGGAAACGTTCCATTTCGACGGCGGCATCAGCTCGTTCGTCGAGCATCTGAACCGCAAGAAGGAAAAGCTCAACCCCGAGCCCATCTATTTCAACGGCACGAAGGACGATACGGTCGTCGAAATCGCGCTGCAGTACAATGACAGCTATCAGGAAAACATCTATTCCTTCGTCAACAACATCAACACGGAAGAAGGCGGCACGCACCTCGCGGGCTTCAAGATTGCGCTGACGCGCGCGGCCAATGATTTCGCGCGCCGCCAGGGCATCCTGAAGGACAAGGACGGCAACCTTTCGGGCGAAGACGTCCGCGAAGGCCTGACGGCCGTCATCAGCCTCAAGATCCGCGAGCCGCAGTTCGAAGGCCAGACGAAGACGAAGCTCGGCAACAGCGAACCGCGAAGCTGCCCGCAAGGCCCGCGAGCTCACGCGCCGCAAGAACGCGCTCGAAGTCTCGAGCCTCCCCGGCAAGCTTGCCGACTGCTCCGTCAAAGACCCCGAGCAGGCCGAAATCTACCTCGTCGAGGGCGATTCCGCTGGCGGCTCGGCCAAGCAGGGCCGCGACCCTACCTCGTCGAGGGCGATTCCGCTGGCGGCTCGGCCAAGCAGGGCCGCGACCGCCGCTTCCAGGCCATCCTGCCTCTGCGCGGCAAGATCTTGAACGTTGAAAAAGCCCGCCTCGACAAGATTTTCGCGAACGCCGAAATCCGCACGATGATCACGGCGTTCGGCACGGGCATCAGCGAAGACTTCGACCTCGCGAAGCGCCGCTACGGCAAGATCATCATCATGACCGATGCCGATGTCGATGGCGCCCATATCCGCACGCTGCTCCTGACGTTCCTCTATCGCTACATGAAGCCGCTCATCGAGCATGGCCACGTCTATATCGCCCAGCCGCCGCTCTATCAGATCCGCAAGGGCAAGAAGCACTGGTATACCTACAGCGACGACGAGCTCGCCAAGAAACTCGACGAAATCGGCCGCGACGGCATCACCGTCCAGCGCTACAAAGGCCTCGGCGAGATGAACCCCGAGCAGCTCTGGGAGACGACGATGGACCCCGAGGGCCGCACGATGCTGCGCGTCGAAATGGAAGACGCCGAAGAAGCCGACGAACTCTTCACCATCCTCATGGGCGACAAGGTCGAGCCGAGAAGGAAGTTCATCGAAGAGAATGCGAAGCTCGTCAGGAACCTCGATATCTGATTTGGGGAGCTCCCTCCCGCGCCCTGCGTCCACCACCGCCCCCCCCCATAGGCTATCGTCGCTGTCGGGCGGGCGTGCAGGCCGCCGCCGGGAATGCCTTCGCCGTTCAAATCGTACGATGCGTCAGTTCCTACCTCCGACACACCTCCAGTCGCCTACGGCGACAGCCCCCTCTGAGAGGGGGCCAGGCATAGTAGCAATGTTTGGCATCCATTCGGAAGAAACGGAGATGTGTTTATATCCTTGCCTCCCTCTCAGAGGGAGGGGGACCGCGAAGCGGTGGTGGGAGTCCCTTGCAGGACAAGACAAAAAATAAGACGTGACTTCCGCGGGTGCGATGGAATAGGCAGTACCTTTTCGATTTCGCACCCGCGGGATTCACGTCTTTCTGTTTCATGATTTTCCGCAGGGGACTCCCCCCGCCGCTCACGCGGCCCGTCCCCCCTCAATGAGGGGGGCTGCAGGATGAGATCAGTTCGGCAATCGAAAGGTTCTTCCTCATTTTTTCAGAAAAGACCTCTATACTAGAAAAAGACAAAAGGTAAAGATTCAGTTTTCCAAAAGGGGGCATCCCTCATGAATACGATGAAGACACTTCTTTTGATGGCACTCCTCACCGGCATCATGGTTGCGGTCGGCGGGGCGGTCGGCGGGTCGTCGGGGGCTTCGCTGATGCTCGTGATTTCGATTGCGATGAATTTCGGCACGTACTGGTTCAGTGCGCCGATGGTGCTGCGGTCGTATGGCGCGCAGGAAATCGCGCGCGAGGATGCGCCGGAGCTCTACGGGCTCATCGAGAGCCTCGCGCAGCGGGCGGGCCTCCCGATGCCGACCGTCGCCGTCATTGAAAGCGACGTGCCGAATGCATTCGCGACGGGGCGCAATCCCGAGCATGCAGCGGTCGCCGTGACGACGGGCATCCTGCGCGTGCTGAACTATGAGGAGCTCTCGGGCGTGCTCGCGCACGAGCTCACGCATGTGAAGAACCGCGACATTCTGACCTCGAGCATCGCGGCGGCCATCGCGGGCGTCATCTCGTGGACGGCGCAGATGGCGTTCTTCTTCGGCGGACGCAGCGACGATGATGACGGCGGCGGGCTCGGCGGCCTGTTCACGATTCTCTTGGCGCCGATTGCGGCGGGCCTGATTCAGATGGCGATTTCGCGCAGCCGCGAATATGCGGCCGACGAAGGCGGCGGCAGCCTTTGCGGCAATCCGCGCTACCTTGCGAAAGCGCTCGAAAAGCTCGACTACTATGCCAAGCACGGCGACGTCATGCAGGACGCGACGCCAGCGACGGCGCACATGTTCATCATCAATCCGTTCGAGGGCGTCGGCTCGAAAATCGCGAACCTCTACTCCACCCATCCCGCGACGGAAGACCGCATCGCGCGGCTCAATGAGCAGGCGCGGCGGATCGGACGGTGAAAGGCCCCCTCTAGAGGGGGCTGCCGAGCGAATGCGAGGCTGGGGGAGTAGTAGGGAGAACAAGCCGAACGAGCATATGAAAATGCTGCTAAAGCATCATGTTGTAATCATGACGTGGTGCCTTAGCAGCATTTCTTTATCTTGATAGTTTTCAGCATCCAACTACTCCCCCCGCCCTTCGGGCCCGTCCCCCCTCTGGAGGGGGGCTGAAGGAATGAGTTACACCATCGTCATCACGATGGCCGCGAGGGGGAAGCAGGGGGTATAGTGGGAGAGGTCTTTCTGGTTGCGGCCCATCGCGAGCAGCACGAGGGCGGCGAGGCCGCTCAAGAGGAGGCCGGCGATGGCCACGGCGAGCAGCTGGTCCGTGCCGAGCCAGAGGCCGAGCACGGCGATGAGCTTGATGTCGCCGCCGCCGATGGCGCCGTGCGTGAGGAAGGCGAGCGCGAGGAAGACGGCAAAGCCGACGACGGCCGCGAGCAGGTGGTCGGTGAAGACGCGCCCGAGGAGCGGCAGGCTCACGAGGCCAAGCACGGCGAACGGCGCGAGCATGCGGTCGAAGATGACCCGCTGCTCGAAGTCCGTGACGGTGCAGAGGACGAGGAAGAATTGGAACAGGAGCACGAAGAGGAGCGTGAGGATGGCAAAACCTAGGCTGTCGGCGCCGCTCGCGACGCCGCTCGTGAGCATCGACCAGGTGAAAATCAGGCCGTAGACGCCTGCGAGAATCATCGGCCGCCGCTTCGTCTGCGCGGCGAGTTTCTGGGGAAAACTCAGGACGCCGCGCTCGGCCGCATAGCGCAGTTCGGTCCACCGTGCCCCGAAGATGCCGCCGGAGACGGCCAGCACGATGGCGCAGAGAATCAGGAAGAGTTTGAGAAGCATGATGATATTCACCGCCTTTTGACTTTATTGTAGGAGATTTAGGATGGGGATGCAAGGGAGAAAAAAAATCCTGCGAAGATTTGTCATTTCTTCGCAGGATTTTTCATTGGTATCGCAGATGTCTGCCTCCGACACCCGCTCAGTCGCCTTTGGCGACAGCTCTCCCTGAGGGAGAGCCTTTCTTACGCGAGCTCGACGCGGTCGCTGGACTGGATGTAGAACTCCTTCACGCCCGTGGCAGCGAAGCCGCTCACGCGAAGGAAGTCCTTGGCGACCATTTCATCGGCTGCCGTCTGGACTTCGGCCTTCGTGAGGCCGTCCTTCGGGTCGGCGATGGAGATCGTGGACGTCTTCAGATCCTTGATGTTGAAGACGATTTTCAGAGTCTTGGACATGTGGTGTTACCTCCTTCCTAAAAGTTGAACTTGGTCGGCGTCAAGCCTCTTCGACGAGCGAGGCGCTGTCGATGCGGCTGATCGTCGCGACGTCGTGCGCCTGGAGGGCGCCGAGCTTGCTGCCGATGGCGAGCAGGTCGTCGTCCGAGATGGCCGGATTGACGTTCGCGATGGAACGCTGCGACGTGAGGGCCTTGCCCTCCGCATCCGTGCCGGTGACGACTTTGAGCACGAGCTTCGTGCTCTTGCTGTCTTTTTTTGCTGCCATGAGGTATCACCTCCTTTCACTCTGATACTTGCAGGGAGTGGGGAGGGATACAACGGGGGAGGGAAATTTTTGCAAAAAAAGAACGTGACCTTCGCACCCGCGGAAGTCACGTTTCTGATATTCAATTGGCGTGCAGGGGACTCCCCCAGTCGGCTTCGCCGACAGCCCCCTCTGGGAAGGGGCCTTGCTCCATTGTGATGTTCGCAATCACGACATCAGATGGAGATGCGCAGGTATTCTTCGAGGAAGTCGCGGACGTTGTGCGGGCCGGTGTAGTCGCCGCCGAAGACGGTCGTCCAGCGGTCTTTGTACTTCTTGTAGATGTCCATCGTGCCGCGATAGATGTCGTCTTCGATGGAGCCCGGGGTCAGGTCTTCCCAGTTCTGCGACATGTAGCCGCGTCCCTTGACGGTGTTGTCGGGGCGGCCGCCCGAGACTTCGAGCTCGGAGAGGAACTGGATTTGCTGCGTCTTCGGGCGGAGGTAGTAGTGGGCGAGATAGTATTTCTGCGGGTAGGAGTAGTTGCCGCTCTCGGCATCTTCGTCCTCGGAGGCGGTCTTCGTGAGGCGCACCCAGGTGTCGAGGATGTATTCGCTCGTGCTGTGCGGCAGGGGGACCCAGCGCGTGCCCTGCGTGTCGAGGTCGTAGGAGAAGCCGTTGTCATCGAGCAGGTGCATGTAGTGCGGCAGGGCCTTGAGCTCTCTCAGAGCCTTGTCATTGGCTTCTTTTGCCTGTCTGCGTTCATTCCGGATCTGCTGTTTTTCGCGTTCTTCCTGGGCCTTTTCCTGCTCGCGTTCGAGCTTTTCCTTTTCTTTGGCTTTCCATTTTTCGAGGTCTGCCTGCCGCTTGGCTTTGGCTTTCGCGGCCTGCTGCTGCTTCTTGGCCTGTTCCTTGGCGGCTTTGGCCCGCTGCTTTTCCAGGGCTTTCTCCTGTTTCGGCGTCAGCTTCTGCAGTGCTGGCGTCTGCGTGGTCGCAGCCGGAGCCGCTGCCGTGTCCGCCTTCGGCGTTTCTGCCGGAGTGCTGGCAGGCGCGGCAGACGGGGCAGGTGCGGCGGATGGAGCTTTGTCAGTCGTGGCTGTGCTGGCCGTGTCTGTCGGTTTTTTCGCAGCCGTCTGGCTGGAGTTTTCCGTGTCGCCGTAGATGATGGCGCGCATGCGCTCGTAGATGGGGTTCGGGGCGGCGTTCTTGGCGTCGTTGTCTGCCGCCAGCGCCGTGCCGGGCAGCATCATGGCCGCGAGGGCGAGGGCAAAGAGTTGTTTCTTCATGGGAGAGGCCTCCAATCATTACAAGGGCTTCTTGGCGGGCGTTCCGGCTTTTCTGGGATAGGCTTTCGGAGTCGGGGCCGTCTTTTCGATGGTGAGGACGGCGCGCTTGTCGTCGAGGCCCGGGAGGGTGACGGGGCGGATGCTTTCGATGCGGCCGCCGAGGACCTTGAGAGCGTGCTTCGCGTCGTCGGCTTCCTCCTGGTAGGCGCGGCCCTTGAGGGCGATGAGATGGCCGCCTTTCTTGACGAACGGCAGCGTGTACTCTAAAAGGACGGGCAGGCGGGCGACGGCGCGGCTGACGGCGATGTCGTAGCGCTCGCGGCGCTGCGGCTCATGCGCGGCGTCCTCGGCGCGCGCATGAACGCAGGTGACGCCCGTGAGGCCGAGGTCTTCGACGACGGCTTCGAGGAATGCCAGCCGCTTTGCGAGACTGTCCATGAGCGTCAGGCGGATGGACGGATCGAAAATCTTCAGCGGGATGCCGGGAAAGCCCGCGCCTGTGCCGACATCGATGACGGTCGGCGCACCGGAAAAGAGCGCCGCATCGTAGGCCGTCAGCGAGTCCACCATGTGCTTCACCGCGACATCGCGCGGCTCAGTGATGGCCGTGAGGTTCATGCGCTCGTTCCAGTCGACGAGCAGCGCGTCGTAGCGCGTGAATTTCAGAATCTGCTCCTCGGAGAGAGAAAGGGAAGCCGCCTCTGCGGCGGCACGGAGTTCGGTCGTGAAATCGGTCATAGAAAGGTCCTTTTCGTAGAGTTCTTTTCATACAGTACTTTCGCCGTCCAGCGCGGGATTTCCTGCCGATGCTCACCATTTCTTCCGCACGCTCTCGCCGCCGATGGCGCCGAGCATCAGCAGGGAAAAGATGCCCGCGCGTCCAGCGAGCATCAGGAAAATGGCGACGGCCTTCGTCGCGGGAGCGAGGGCGGCCGTGCCCGGGAGGCCCAAGAGCAGCGCGACCTGGCCCGTGCTCGTGAGGCACCCGGCCGAGAGCCCCATCGCCGGGAGGATGGCGACGCCCGACGCCGCGATGGCGATCGTGCCGAAAAAGAAGAACGCCGCCGCGAGGAAGAAGAACGCGAGCATGCGGCCGACGACCTTGTCCGGCACGGCGAGGCCGTCGAGGCGCACGCTGACGACCATGTGCGGGTGGAGCGTGCGGCGGAGCTCCTGCGCCGTCAGCTTCGCGAGCACGAGCAGGCGCACGACCTTCAGCCCGCCCGCCGGACTGCCGATGCAGCCACCGAGGAACGCGAGCAGGAACAGCACATAGCGGTCAAAATCCGGCCATGCCGAGGCATCGACCGACGAAAAGCCCGCCGTCGTGAAGAACGAAATCACATGGAACGCGCCGTGGCGCAGCGCCGTCAGCAGAGGATACGTGCCCGTGAGCGCGAGATGCAGCGCCACGAGGAGCGAGCACGCCGCGGCGATGGCGAGCGCCGCGCGCAGCTCCGCATCCGCCCACAAGAGGCGCGGACTGCGCCGCGCGATGCATTTCCAGTACAGGAGGAAATTGCCACCCGTCACAAGCATCATGCAGCAGCCCGCCGCCTCGAGCGCGGGCGACTGCCCGGCCGCGCCCATCGAGAACGCCGACGCCGCGCCGCTCCCGGCCGTCGAAATCGTCGTGAACGCGAGGAGCAGCGCGCGCAGCGGCGTGAGGCCGAGCGCGAGGAACACGCCGCTGAAGATGACCGTCAGCCCGCCATAGACGGCGAGCCCCTGCCAGATGGACTGGTGCATCTTCCGCCAGACCGGGCTGAAATAGACGCTCTGCCGCGCCGTCAGCGTGATGCCGAAGCAGCCGCTGACCTGTGGCAGGACCGTCACGAGCATCACGACGAACGCGAGCCCGCCGAGCCAGTTCATGAGGCCGTGCCAGAGCACGAGCGACGGCGGCAGCGCCCCTGCCACATAGTCAAAATTCGACAGCCCCGTCGCCGTGAACGACGACATGCTCTCGAAAAACGCGTCGAGCGGCGAAAGGCGCCCCGACAGCGCGAACGGCATCGCCCCGATCCAGGCGAGATACGGCCACGCCAGCACGGCAAACAGCGCTCCCTCCACGAGCGTCAGCGGCCGCTTGTGCTCCCGCCCGAGATGGCGGAACATCGCGCCCGTCGCGACGGCCACGAGCAGCGGCACGCCATAGATGTAGAGCCCTGCGGGCGCCCCCGAGACCGCCACCGCCTTTCCCGTCATCCACGTCCCCGAAGCCCCCGTCACCCGCGCGACCGCGCCCGTCACGACATCCTGCTGCGAAAGCGCAAGCGGCAGCAAGAGGAGCGCCGAGAGCGCAACCGACAGCCGCGAGAGCAGATACCAGAAAATCGCATAGGCGTGGCGCATGGGGGAGCCTCCTTTCGGGAAAATTTTGCAAGAAGGTGGAAAAGTGCAGATGACGAGGTGAGAAGCGAAGATTTCGTGAAGAAGGGAACGAGGCTTTTGAGCGTCAGGCTCCCTCTCAGAGGGAGCTGTCAGCGAAGCTGACTGAGGGAGTCTCACAAGATGGGCGCATGCGATTTACGATTTTCATTTACGCGGGCGTCGAAGAGGCTGTGCAGCCCGCGTAAACTACAATCGTGCATTTCGTACGTCTAGCTTGTGAGACTCCCTCCGCCCTTCGGGCACCTCCCTCTGAGAGGGAGGCTTTAAGGTCAGTTACTTGTCAGCGCTTCGTAGCGTTTCATGAGTTCGGCGACGCAGTCGGGTTCGGTGATTTTCAGGGGGAAGCCGTAGGCGCGGAGGGTGGCGCGGTCGTTGGCGCGATGGGCTTCGAGGAGGTCGGGGTAGAGGTACATGTGCTCGCCATACATATCTGCAAAGCTGCTGTCGGGATGGTTTGCACGAGCGTCGAGGATGCCCTGTGCCGTGCGCTCAATCTCGGCGCGCTGCTCGGGCGTCGGGGTCGGCCACGGGAAGTTGTTGTAGACGATGTCCTTGGAATAACGATAGTCGCTTTTGAGCCGCCCCGCAACCGTCCGCATCCATGCCATGTGCACGTTGCTTTCGAGAATACCGAAATGGTAGAGAGTGGTATTCGGAATCAGAAAAACGAGGTCGCTGCAAAGAACACTGTCGT
Organism: uncultured Veillonellaceae bacterium; assembly: GCA_900318215.1. Classification (GTDB taxonomy): domain Bacteria; phylum Bacillota; class Negativicutes; order Selenomonadales; family Selenomonadaceae; genus Selenomonas_C. The sequence continues at coordinate 451 of ONJV01000106.1, read as the reverse complement.
CCATGTAGCCAAGCGGAATATATCTGCGGTTCTGTGACGAGACTTTCGGCACGACAATATAATTTCCCTTCGGCATATTTTCTGTTTGAAAATGCGTCGGGACATCTGCGATTTTTACTGTACTTTTTCGTTTGCTGCTGAGCCGGAAATTCCGCACATTTTCGACTCGTTCAAGACAATGCGGCATCTGCAATAATTCCTTCGGATTGCAGTCGCCAAGCCAGAGGCAATAACGTGGGCGGCGGTTGATAAATTCCTGCGAACCATACCACGGATGGAAATATTTTTCAGCTTTGGGTTCGAGCTTTAAAAAATCATCCATTTCTTCTTTTTTGAAGAGATAATTTCCATCATCAATTGGCTGATTTCCAATGCCAATTGATGGAACATCGCAGAGCGGTTTTTTCCGGCTTTCAACAAATACATTTGGTGCATCAATCAAATAGGCATT
>ONJV01000182.1 GCA_900318215.1 uncultured Veillonellaceae bacterium | reverse complement strand
TTCGCCGCCGAAGAGAAGGGCGGTGTCGCCGACGTTCACATCTGGGATGTCCGTGACATCGACCATGACCTGGTCCATGCAGACGCGGCCGGCAATCGGGGCTTTCTTTCCGTGGAGGATGACATAGCCCTCGGGGCTGTAGGCGCGGATGTAGCCGTCGGCGTAGCCGATGGGCAGCGTGGCGATGATGCTTTCGCGCTTGGCGACGAACTGGCGGCCGTAGCCAATGGACTCGCCGGGATGGAGGTGCTTGAGGAAGACGACTTTTGCGTAGAGCTTCATCGTCTCTTTGAGCGTGATGGGATGCGTGACTTCATCCGAAGGCCAGAGGCCGTGCTGGATGATGCCGACGCGCACCATGTCGTAATGAGCCTCGGGGATTTCGAGGATGGCCGCGCTTTCGGCAATATGGCGGATGGGGATGTCAATGCCGCGTGCCTCGATGGCGTCGAGCGCCTTTTGGAAAGCAGCGAGCTGCTGCTTCGTGTACGTCTTGTCTTTGCTGTCGGCGGCGGCGAAATGGGAGAACGCGCCCTCGAGCTCAAGGCCCGGCAGTCCTTTGATATAGGAAGCGAGGTCGGCGGCTTCTTCGGGACGGATGCCGATGCGGCCCATGCCCGTCTCGATTTTGAGATGGACTTTCGCCGTCTTGCCGAGGCGCACGGCGGCGTCCGAGAGCGCCTTTGCGAGCTCCTGCGTGCAGACGGTTTGCGTGATGCCGAAATCGACGACGGTCTGCGCTTCCTCGGGAAGAATCATGCCGAGGAGCAGGATGGGCTGCATGAAACCGGCCTCCCTGAGCTCGACGCCCTCGCCGATGGTTGCAACAGCGAGATAATCCGCGCCATGCTCGACGGCGACGCGCGCACACGGAATCGCGCCGTGGCCATAGGCGTCGGCCTTGACGACGACGCAGAGTTTCGCGCCTGGGCGGACGCAGGTCTTGATGTGTTCGAGGTTTTCAGCATAAGCGGCGAGGTCGATTTCGGCCCAGGTGGCGCGGGTTGGCATGATTGGTTTCCCCTTTCGGATATTCGCGTATATAAAAAAGTTCCTGCTATGAGTGAATGCTTTTCATTCATTATAGCAGGAACTTTTTGCTGGAAAAAGGGGATTTTATGCTCTTCGTCGGGAAAACATGCGCTTTGTCCGGCTAGTGCTCCCAACTACTCCCCCCGCCGCTTACGCGGCCCGTCCCCCCTCAATGAAGGGGGCTTCGGTATGAGATAGGCTCCGTTTCTTGCGATACTGCGAGGTTCAAGCTTGGTTGTAAAGTTTCTGATAGATGCCCATGACGTCGCTTTCCGTCAACTCTACATAGTTGTTGGCCATGAGGCGGCCTTGCTTTGTCATGACGATGTCGGTGTAGTCTTTGAGGTCGGCTTCCTTGACGCCGTAGCCTTTGAGCGGCTTCTTCGGCAGGATTTCGTCGAGGAGCGCCATGAGCTTCGGGAAGGCTTCGTCTTCTGTCGTGCGCAGGAGGTCAGCGATGTGAAGCGTGAGCTCTTCGAGGCGGCCGTCGTAGCGCTTGTTCTTGTACGCTTCGTAGACGGCGGCGAACATGACAGCGTTCGCCTCGCCATGCGGAACGTGCTGTGCCGCGCCGAGCGGATAGCTCAGGGCATGGACGGCCGCGCAGCCTGCGTTGCCGAACGCGATGCCGGCATACGTGCTCGCGAGCAGGAACTTTTCGAGGCGTGCCTCGCGCGCGGGCAGGCCGTCCTTCTGAATGGCGAGGAAACCTTCGATGATGGCATCCATCGCCTTGCGCGAGAACGTGCGCGAGAACGGCGTCGATTTCGGCGACGTATAGCTCTCGACGGAATGAATGAGCGCATCGATGGCGCTCGCGCCGAAGACACGGTCGGGCAGGCCCTTGAGGAGCTCGGGGACGAGCACGGCCTGATCGGCAAAGAGAGCCGCGTCGGCAAGCCCCATCTTCGTGCCGAGCTTCGTGAGCTCGAGAATCGAGATGTTCGTGACCTCGCTGCCCGTGCCGCACGTCGTCGGCACGAGAATCAGCTTGTGCGCCTTCTTCGCGGGGAATTTCTTCTGATAAAGGTCGGTGACGGGCGAGAGCTGCTCGAGCGCGAAGAGCTTCGCGACGTCGAGAATCGTGCCGCCGCCGATGGCGAAGACGCGGTCATACATTTTGCCGCCGAGCGCCTTGACGATGCCCTCGACCATGAGGTCAGTCGGCTCGCCCTGGCCATAGGCGCGGTAGTCGATGACGGTCGCGCCCGAAAGCTTGCCTGCGAGATGGCGCTTCTGCGTGCCGCTGCTCGCAAAGACGAGGTCGCTGGATGACGGCTGGAATTCTTTCAAGAAAACTTCCACTGTGGGAAGCATACAAATCTCTGGGACGATTTGAAATGTCTGCATGGCAATCACCTCAGCAGTTCGCGCATTTCTTGATGGCGCGCTCGAAGATGTTGAGGCCGGCTTCGAGCTGGTCGTCTGTCATGACGAGCGGAGCGAGGAAACGGATGACGTTGCCGTAGATGCCAGCACCCTCGACGAGCAGGCCGTTCTGCGCGCACTCGTTGATGATGGCGCCCGTCAGGGCCTTTGCCGGTTTCTTCGATGCCTTGTCCTCGACGAATTCGATGCCGACCATGCCGCCGAGGCCGCGGACGTCGCCGACAACTTCGTACTTGTCTTTCCACTCGTTGTAGCGGGCCATGACTTTCTTGCCGATTTCGAGCGAACGGTCAGCGAGGTGGTCGCGCTCCATGATTTCGATGGTCTTAAGGGCTGCGGCGCAGGCGAGCGCGTTGCCGCCGAACGTGCCGCCGATCGTGCCGGCAGGCGCGGCTTCCATGATTTCCTCGCGCGCGACGATGGCCGAGAGCGGCACGCCGGCTGCGATGGATTTCGCCGTTGCGATGATGTCCGGCTCGACGCCCGCTTCCTTCCAATATTCGGAAGCGAACATGCGGCCCGTGCGGCAGAAGCCGGACTGGACTTCATCGGCCACGAGCAGGATGCCCTTTTCGTCGCAGATCTTGCGGATGGCCTTGACCCACTCGATCGGTGCGGGGATGAAGCCGCCTTCGCCCTGCAGCGGCTCGACGACAGCGGCCGCGACGTACTCGGCCGGGCTGCACTGCTCAAAGACCTCGTTGAACTTCTCGACGTAGTAGTCGATGGCCTTGTCATCCGGCATGCCGGCCGGCTTGCGGTAGAGGTATGGGAACTCGGCGCGATAGACGCCATCGGGGAACGGGCCCATGCCGACGGCGTAAGCTTTCTTCGCCGTCATCGCCATCGTCATCAGCGTGCGGCCGTGGAATGCACCGGAGAACACGATGATGTTCGGGCGCTTTGTGAACGCCTTTGCAATCTTGACAGCGTTCTCGTCGGCCTCGGCGCCGCTGTTCGTGAAATAGGCTTTCTTCTTGCCGCCGCGCACCGGTGCAATCTGCGTGAGTTTCTCAGCGAGCGCAACATAGCCTTCATGCGTCACGACGTTGAACATGCCGTGGAAATATTTGTCCGCCTGCTCCTTGACGGCCGCGACGACCTCGGGATGGCAGTGGCCGATGTTCAGCACGCCGACGCCGCCGATCCAGTCGAGGAAATGATTGCCGTCGAGGTCTTCGATGATCGCACCTTCGGCGCGCTTCATGACGACCGGATAGCCGCAATGGATGGCGCTCGGCACGACGGCCTCGCGACGCTTGATGACTTCGGCGGGTTTCGGGCCCGGCAGAGCGGACGTGATGATTTCTGGCAGTGCGTCTCTGAGCATAACAAATTCCTCCATAAAAATGCGATACGTCGGTGTCCTGCCAGAAATTTTCTCTGGCGGACGGCGCCGTTGCCGTATCGCGGTTATCTTCTGTTCTCTTGTTGCATTTATCTTAGCACGAAAAATGTCCATGTCCTACGGGCTCCCTGCCCGATTTTTACGGATACAGTTGTACTTTCAGCACAAATGCGGTAAACTAAAAGACATATTCTTCTGCATTTCATTCCTTTGGGGAGGCGGTTCCATGATCCAGCTGCAGGACTTCTACCGCGAGGCGAAAGGCCGCTACGGCCTGCGCCTGCTGACGGGCACGGCGGGGCTCACGCACGAGTTCACCTGGGTGCATCTCTGCGAGGACATCGGGAACGTGTCATTTTTGCGCGGCGGCGAGCTCGTCATCACAACAGGGCTTTCGGCGCTGCGCGAGCACTGGCTCGAAGACTTCCTCGCGGCGCTCTTGCGCCGCCGCGCCGCCGCACTGATTCTCAACATCGGCAAGTACCTGCGCGAGAGCGACATCCCGAAGGAGCTCGTCGAGCGCGCAGCCGCCGCGCACTTCCCGCTGTTCCTGATGCCGTGGTCAACGCACATCTCCGACATCATGCAGGACGCCTGCGCCCAGCTGCTCGAGCAGGCGCAGGCCGAAAAAGAGGAAGAGCGATTGCTTGCGCTGCTCGCGTCCCCCGCGCCGCTGCATGCGGGTGAGCCAGCTGTCGTCGTGCGCGGCGAGGATGCTGTGCCGATGATGAGACCGGACGCCGATACTGCGCCGACCGTCGTGCTCTCCGCCCGCCAGAAGCACGCGCTCGACGAGCTTGCAGACCGCAGCTTCACGCTCGGCCGCTACGTGCTCGCACGCTTCTCGTTCGGCGGCAAAGAAGTCGCCGAGACGGAGCAGGCCCCGCTGCGCTTGAAATGGCGGCGGTTGCTGAACCGCCTCGGCCTGCGCTACTGGCTGTTCTTCGAGCCCGACAGCCTGCTGCTCCTGCTGGAGCTTGCGCCGCGCGGCAAGGACGCTGCGACACCGACGAGCACGCCGTCTCTTTCCGCAGCAAATGTCACGCCTGCCGCGCTGCTGCCGCAGCTGCTCGCCGCCGTGCCTCCCGGCATTTCTGCCGATGCCGTCCACGGAGGCGTGAGCCGCCCGCACACGGCGCTTTCGATGCTGCCTGCCGCGCACCGCGAAGCGGCCGCCGCCTGCCTTGCCGCACAGGC
>ONJV01000125.1 GCA_900318215.1 uncultured Veillonellaceae bacterium | reverse complement strand
GGCTGGTAAGGATTTTTCCTTGACAACCGAAAAGGCGGCCGCTATAATGGATGGAGTTGATGCTAATGCATATTCATATTGCTGAACTTGCTTCCGGACTTGGAAAGAATCTCCCGTTTTCGTTCACAACGGCTGCGGCGAAGATTGATGCCACGGCGGATGATTATGATTTCGAAGGGCCCATCGAGGTCGCGGGCACAGTCACGAATACGGGCGCGGGTTACCGCGTCGAAGGCGTGATTCGTGCGACGAAGCATTTTGTCTGCAACCGCTGCCTCGAGGAGTGCACGGAGCCGCAGGAACATGCGTTCTGCGAGACGTTCCGTCAGGGGTTCGTTTCGGATGACGAAGACGCAAATGCGTTTGAAGGCGATACCATCGAGCTCGACGAGCTCGTTCGTGATACGCTTCTGGCGGCACAGCCGCTCAGCAATATCTGCAAGCCCGACTGCAAAGGGCTCTGCCCCGTCTGCGGTGCGAATCTCAACCACGGCGATTGTGGCTGCAATACGTTCGTCCCCGACCCGAGGCTGGCAGCATTACAGGAATTCATGACGAAAGACAACGATTGATTTTAAGGAGGTGTATCCGAGATGGCAGTACCTAAGCGTAAGATGTCGAAGGCCCGCCGTGACTCGCGCCGTGCGAACTGGAAATTGGAAGCCCCTGGCTTCGTTGCATGCCCGCAGTGCCACGAGCCGAAGATGCCGCATCACGTTTGCCCGGAGTGCGGTTATTATGATGGCAAGGAAGTCGTGAAAGCTGCGGAGTAATCCGTGTCTTGGACTTCATTCGAACAAATTCGAAAAATGATGAGCAGACTGCACTTCGCGGCCTGCTCATTTTTTCTGCTCAAAATTACATCATCCAAAGGAGGAGATTTGTTGGCAAGAGACCTCACGACCGGCAGCATCGGAAAGAACATCCTCGTATTCTCGATTCCCTATCTGATTTCGTATTTTCTCCAGACGCTCTATGGCATGGCCGATCTCTTCATCATCGGCCAGTTCCAGGGAGCGGCGAGCATCACGGCCGTCTCCATCGGCAGCCAGGTCATGCACATGGTGACGGTCATCATCGTCGGCCTCGCGATGGGCACGACGATCACGATTGCGCGCTCGGTCGGTGCGCGCGACAAGGCGGCGGTCTCGCGCTCCATCGGCAACACGGTCACGCTGTTCCTCGGCGTCTCCGTCGCGCTCGCAGCCGTCATGGTCGCGCTGCTGCCGCATCTCGTCGCCATCATGTCCACGCCGGAGGAAGCTGTCGCTGGCACGCACGATTACCTTTATTACTGCGCGCTTGGCATCCCGCTGATTGCGGCCTACAACATCATTGCGGCCATCTTCCGCGGACTCGGTGACACGCGCAGTCCGATGTACTTCATCGCCGTCGCCTGCGTGCTGAACATCGTGCTCGACTACGTCTTTCTCGGCGCAGTCGGCATGGGGCCGGAGGGTGCGGCCATCGCGACGGTCATCGCGCAGGGCGTCTCGGTTGTCATCTCCCTGTTCTACATCCGGCGGGGCAGTGCGGGCATCTCGGTCGCGCGCAGCGATTTCCGCCCTGACCATGCGATGCTGCATGACATCCTGCGCATCGGCGTGCCGATTGCGCTGCAGGACGGCTTCATCCAGATTTCGTTCCTCGTCATCACCGTCATCGCGAACATGCGCGGCCTGACGGATGCGGCGGCTGTCGGCATCGTCGAGAAGGTCATCAGCTTTCTGTTCCTCGTGCCGTCGTCGATGCTTTCGACGGTCTCGGCGCTCGGCGCGCAGAATGTCGGTGCAGGCACGCACGACCGCGTGCGGCAGACGCTCCGTTACGCGCTCGGCATCGCGGTCGGCTTCGGCGTCTTCGTCTCCATCCTCATGCAGTTCGCGGCCGAGGATGTGCTCGCGCTCTTCACGAGCGACATGGCCGTCGTGGCATCCGGCGCGGATTACTTCCACGGCTATGTCATCGACTGCATCTTCGCGGGAGTCCATTTCTGCTTCAGCGGGTATTTCTGCGCCTATGGCCGCTCGGAAATCTCGTTCATCCACAACATCATCTCGATCACCTGCGCGCGCATCCCACTCGCGTATCTCGCTTCGGCCATGTTCCCGCTGACGCTGCTGCCCATGGGCCTCGCGACGGCAACGGGCTCCGTCGTTTCCATCATCATCTGCGTCATCTGCTACCTCTGGCTGCGGCCCCGCTTTGAACGGAATTTCACAAAATGAAATTTCCTGTTGCATTTTGAGAACAAAGCCGCTATAATAGGCGACAGGTTATAGAAACAGGTCTTAAAAGTACGGAGCAAAGCGAGGTGGCAAAGATGGCACGGGTCAAGAAGAAGGAGCGGCAGCAGCTCCTCGTGGAGAAGGTGAAGGAGAAGCCGTTCCTCACGGATGAAGAGCTTGCGAAAGCGCTCGGTGTCAGCGTCCAGACCATCCGCCTCGACCGCCTCGAGCTCGGCATCCCGGAACTGCGCGGCCGCATCCGCAAGATGGCCGAGACGGCGCAGAACAAGGTCAAGTCCATCCAGAGCGGCGAAGTCGTCGGCGAGCTCATCGACCTTGAGCTCGGCCACTCGGGCATCTCGCTTCTGCGCGTGACGGAGGACATGGTCTTTGCCAAGACGCAGATTGCGAAAGGCCACTACATGTTCTCGCAAGCCAACTCGCTCGCGCTCGCCATCATCGACGCGCCGATGGCCGTCACGGGCGTTGCAAACGTGAAATACAAAGTCCCCGTGCACGTCGGTGAGAAGCTCATCGCCAAGGCCGAGATTGTGCGCGTGCGCGGCAACAAATACTTCGTCTGGGTCAAGACGCGAAATGATACGCAGGAAGTCTTCCGCGCGAAGTTCATCATGGTTTCGTGGGGAGAAGAAAAGAAAGGGGCCAGAGCATGAAGATCGCAGTCGATGCGATGGGCGGCGATTACGCGCCGCTCGAGATTGTCTTCGGCGCCGTGCGTGCCGCGAAAAAATTCGGATGCGAGATTGTCCTCGTCGGCGACGAGCCGCAGATCCGCAAAGTGCTCGAAAAGGAACCGGACTGGGAGAAGCTCGGCATCACGATCGTCCATGCGAGCCAGGTCATCGAGATGGGAGAGCATCCGGCCGACGCCGTCCGCACGAAGAAGGACGCCTCCGTCGTCGTCGCGACGCGCCTCGTCAAGGACGGGCAGTGCGATGCCGTGCTTTCGGCCGGTTCGACGGGCGCAGCCGTCACGGCGGCTCAGCTCATCCTGCGCCGCATCAAGGGTATCGGGCGGCCGACGATTGCGACGCCGATGCCGAACGCGAAAGGCGGCGTGACGCTCTTAATGGATTCGGGCGCGAATGTCGATTCGAAGCCGGAGCACCTCGTGCAGGCTGCCATGATGGGCTCGCTTTACGCGAAAGACGTCTTCCATGTCGCGCAGCCGCGTGTCGGCCTGCTGAACATCGGCGAGGAGGAGACGAAGGGCAACGAGCAGGCGAAAGCCACGTACCAGCTTCTCAAAGTCATGACGACCATCAACTTCACCGGCAACGCCGAGGGACGCGATGTGCCGAAGGGCAATTTCGACGTCGTAATTTGTGATGGATTTGTCGGCAATGTTGTGCTAAAATTTGCAGAGGGATTGGCAAAGACCATTTACAAGCTCATCCGGGATGCCATCAAGAATGGCGGCATCCTGGCAAAGCTCGGGGCGTTGCTCCTCATGCCGACGCTCCACAAGCTCGGCAAGCGCCTCGATGTCACGGAGTACGGCGGTGCGCCGCTCCTCGGCGTGAATGGCTGCGTCATCATCAGTCATGGATCATCGAACGCCAAATCCATCTGCAGTGCCATCGGCGTGGCCAATGACTACGTCAAGGGAGACGTCCTTGCACATATCCGCGACGCTCTGACGAAAGAGGAGGCTCTTCAGGGCGGCAGCGAGAACGTTTGATGAGGCGAAGGAGGACTTATTTTTAATGTTTGAAAACAACGTGATCTGCAACCTGCTGGGCATCAAGTACCCGATTTTCCAGGGCGGCATGGCCTGGATCGGCACGGCAGAACTCGCATCCGCCGTCTCGAACGCCGGCGGCCTCGGCATCATCGGCGCTGGCCACATGCCTCCCGAAGTCCTGCGCGCGGAAATCCAGAAGTGCAAGGGCTGGACGGAGAAGCCGTTCGGCGTCAACGTCATGCTCATGAGCCCGTATGTCAAAGAGGTCATGCAGGTCGTGCTCGAGGAGAAAGTCCCCGTCGTCACGACGGGCGCGGGCAACCCCGGCGAGTACGTGCCGGAGCTCAAAGCCATCGGCTCGAAAGTCATCCCGGTCGTCGCGTCCGTCGCGCTTGCGAAACGCCTCGTGCGCTCGGGTGCCGATGCCGTCATCGCTGAGGGCATGGAGTCCGGCGGCCATATCGGCGAAATCACGACGATGGCGCTCGTGCCGCAGGTCGTCGATGCCGTCGATGTGCCGGTCATCGCAGCGGGCGGCATCGCGGATTCGCGCGGCGTCGCAGCGGCGTTCGCACTCGGCGCGAAGGCCGTGCAGATGGGTTCGCGCTTCGTCATGAGCGAAGAGTGCATCGCGCATCCGAACTACAAGGAGCTCGTGCGCAAGGCCAAGGATCGCGCAACGGTCGTCACGGGCCGCACGCTCGGCCATCCGGCGCGCGTCATCCATAACAAGCTCACGCGCAAATATCTCGAAATGGAAGCCAATGGCGCACCAGCTGAAGAGCTCGAAGCACTCGGCGTCGGTTCGCTTCATCGTGCAACACACGAGGGCGACGTTGAGAACGGCTCCGTCATGATTGGCGAAATCTCCGGTATGCTGAACGACATCAAGCCGGTGCAGAAAATCATCGACGACATCGTCGCGGGCCTTCCGTCCACGATTGACATGATTCAGCAGGATTTGAAATAAGAAACGATATTGAAAGAGAGGTCATTCACTTGAACAAGCTTGCATTCGTATTCCCGGGACAGGGCGCACAGACCGTCGGCATGGGCAAGGACTTCTGCGAGAAATATGACGTCGCCAAGAAGCTCTTCCGCGAGGCGGACGAGGCTCTCGGCTACTCCATCCAGAAGATGTGCTTCGAGGGCCCGGCAGAGGACCTGAAGCTCACGGCCAACACGCAGCCGGCCATCCTCACGATGAGCGTCATTTCGTATGCCATCCTCAAGGAACACGGCATCGAGCCGGAAGTCGTCGGCGGCCACAGCCTCGGCGAATACTCCGCTCTTGTCGCAGCGGATGTCCTCGATTTCCAGGATGCGGTTGCGCTCGTGCACAAGCGCGGCCAGTACATGCAGGAAGCCGTCCCGGTCGGCGAGGGCGGCATGGCTGCTATCATCGGCCTCTCCGATGACGTCATCGCCGATGCCTGCGAAAAGGCATCGAAGACGGCGGGTGCCGTGCAGCCGGTCAACTTCAACTGCCCGGGCCAGACGGTCATCGCCGGTGCCACGAAGGGCGTCGAGGCAGCCGTCGAAACGCTGAAGGCAGCAGGCGCGAAGAAGGCCGTCATCCTGCCGGTCTCGGCTCCGTTCCATTCCACGCTCATGCAGCCGGCTGCTGTCAAGCTCGCGGCCGAGCTCGACAAGGTCACGATTCGCGACGCGAAGATTCCCGTCGTCTCGAACTACACGGGCAAGCTCGAGCAGAAGGCCGACGAGATCAAGGCAAATCTCGTCGCACAGGCCGACCATCCCGTCAAATGGATTGCGTGTGTCAAGACGATGCAGGAGTTCGGTGCCGACACGTTCGTCGAAGTTGGCCCGGGCAAGACGCTCTGCGGCTTCAACAAGCGCATCGACCGCAGCCTCAAGAGCATGAACGTGGAAAACCTCGAAACTTTGGAAAAAACCCTTGACTATTTCAAGGAGGTCCGTTAATATGCATTTAGATGGGAAGACGGCGCTCGTCACGGGCGCATCCCGCGGCATCGGCCGTGCCATCGCGCTGAAGCTTGCATCGATGGGCGCGAGCGTCGCCATCAACTATGCGGGCAACACGGCCAAAGCCGAAGAAACGAAAGCCGCCATCGAGGCGGCGGGCGGCAAGGCCGAAATCTTCCAGGCGGATGTCTCGGATGCAGCGGCAGTCGATGAGATGATCAAAGCCATCGTCGAGAAGTTCGGCAGCATCGACATCCTCGTCAACAACGCGGGCATTACGCGCGACGGCCTTCTCATGCGCATGAAGGAAGAAGATTTCTCCGCCGTCCTCGATACGAACCTCAAGGGCATGTTCCATGTCACGAAGGCCGTGTCGAAGCTCATGATGAAGAAGCGCGCGGGCCGCATCGTCAATATGGCCTCCGTCGTCGGCATCACGGGCAACGCGGGCCAGGCGAACTACGCGGCGGCGAAAGCCGGCGTCATCGGCTTCACGAAAGCCTGCGCCAAGGAGCTCGCAGCACGCGGCATCACGGTCAACGCTGTCGCCCCTGGCTTCATCGCGACGGACATGACGGCCGCGATGACGGACAAGGCGAAGGAAGCAACGCTCGCGGCCATCCCGCTGAAGCGCATGGGCGAGCCCGACGACGTCGCGAACGTCGTCGCGTTCCTCGCAACGGATCTTGCTTCTTATGTCACGGGCCAGGTCGTCAAGGTAGACGGCGGCATGGTAATGTGATATAACTATATTGTACACCAAGATAAGGAGGTGAAAGACATGGCAGATGCAGACAAGACCTTCGAGAAGGTTCGCGACATCGTCGTTGAGCAGCTCGGTGTGGAAGCTGATGAAGTTTCCATCGACTCGACGTTCATCGATGACCTCGGTGCTGACTCCCTGGACATTGTTGAGCTGATCATGGCTTTTGAAGAGGAATTCAACATCGAGATTCCGGATGAGGCTGCTGAGAAGATCAAGACGGTGCAGGACGTTGTCACCTATATCGACCAGAACAGCAAATAAGCTAACGCGTCTTACCTTTCCTAAATCCCGTGAAGATTCTTCGCGGGATTTTCTAAAGGGAAGAGTTTTTTATAGGAGGAGTAACCTTGAAGCTTCCGGAACTGAAAATCGGCACGAAGGTCGCCAAGACCCCGATCGTGCAGGGAGGCATGGCCATCCGTCTTTCGACGGCGCGCCTCGCCGCTGCCGTCGCCAACGAGGGCGGCATCGGCCTCATCGCCGCCTCGGGCATGAGCCATGCGGAGCTTCGCTACGAGATCCAGCTCGCACGGTCGCTGACTTCTGGCATCATCGGCATCAACATCATGGTGGCAGCCCGCGACTTCGCAGGCATCTGCAAGACGGCCATCGATGCAGGCATCGACCTCATCGTTGCTG
>ONJV01000262.1 GCA_900318215.1 uncultured Veillonellaceae bacterium | reverse complement strand
TTTATGCCATGATTATCGCCAGTGTCAGATGACCGTGATTGAGGTCAAAGAAAACGGGGCTATCCGCACGAAAATGCTTTCGTGAGACAGCCCCTTTTTCATCGTCCCGCGGCTCAGTCCTTCTGATCGAGGATGGCCATCGAGGCGACGACGTCGCCGTCTGCCGTATCCATGAGCTTGACGCCCTGCGTGTTGCGGCTGATGACGCTGATGTCGCTGATGTTCGTGCGGATGACGATGCCGCCCGCCGTGATGAGCATGAGCTCCTGGTCAGGATGCACGACGCGCAGGCCGATGACGTCGCCCGTCTTCTCCGTGACCTTGAGGTTGATGAGGCCCTTGCCGCCGCGCGTCTGCAGGCGGTACTCTCCCGTCTCCGTGCGCTTGCCGTAGCCCTCGGCCGTGACCGTGAGCACCTCGGCGTTCTGCTTGAGCGTGTCCATGCCGATGACCTCGTCGCCGTCGTTGAGGCGGATGCCCTTCACGCCGTGCGCCGGACGGCCCATCGCGCGCACATCGTCCTCGCTGAAGGCGATGGCCATGCCCCATTTCGTGCCGAGGATGACATCGTGCGCGCCGCTCGTGAACTTGACGCCGATGAGGTCGTCGTCTTCATCGAGGTTGATGGCGTTGAGTCCGCCCTTGTGCAGGTTCTGGAACTCAATGATGCTCGTCTTCTTCACGATGCCCTTCTTCGTCGCCATGAAGAGATAGTCGTCCGGGTTGAACTCCTTGACCTGGATGATGGCCCGGATGCTCTCGCCCTGCTGCAGCTGCAGCAGGTTGATGATGGCCGTTCCCTTCGCCGTGCGGCTCGCCTCGGCGATCTCGTACGCCTTGAGATGGTAGACGCGGCCGCGATTCGTGAAGAAGAGGATCGTGTGGTGCGTCGTCGTGATCAACATGTCCTCGACGAAATCCTTCTCCTTCGTCGGCATGCCCTTGACGCCCTTGCCGCCGCGGTTCTGGCGGCGGTACGTATCGAGCGGGATGCGCTTGATGTAGTTGTTGTGCGTGAGCGTGATCACGACGTCCTCCTCGGCGATGAGGTCCTCGACGTTGATCTCGCTCGTGTCGATCGTGAGCTTCGTGCGGCGCGCGTCGCCGAATTTCTTCTTGACCTCGGTGAGCTCATCCTTGATGATGCCGAGGATGCGCGACTCGTCCGCGAGGATGGCCTTGTACTCCTCGATGGCAGCGAGAGTTTCCTGATACTCCTGCTCGATCTTCTCGCGCTCGAGACCGGTGAGGCGCTGCAGACGGAGGTCGAGGATGGCCTGCGCCTGCTTGTCGCTGAGCTTGAAGCCCTCCATGAGCGCCGTCTTCGCGATCTCAGCCGTGCGGCTCTCGCGGATGGTCGTGATGACCGCGTCGAGATGGTCGAGCGCGATCGTGAGACCTTCGAGGATATGGGCGCGCGCCTCTGCTTTCTTGAGTTCGTAGCGCGTCCTCCTGGTGATGACGTCCTCCTGGTGCTTGATGTAGTAATGGAGCACCTGCTTGAGGTTCAGCACCTGCGGCTTGCCGTCGACGAGCGCGAGCATGATGACGCCGAAGCTGTCCTGCAGCTTCGTATGCTTGTAGAGCTGGTTGAGGATGACGTTCGCATTCGCGTCGCGGCGCAGGTCGATGACGATGCGCATGCCGGAGCGGTCCGACTCATCGTTGAGCGCCGTGATGCCCTCGATCTCCTTGTCGCGCACGAGCTGCGCGATGCTCTCGACGAGCTTTGCCTTATTCACCTGGTACGGCAGCTCCGTCACGATGATGCGCGGCTTGCCGTTCGAGAGCGTCTCGATGCGGGCGTTCGCGCGCATCTTGATGACGCCGCGTCCCGTCGTGTAGGCGCTCTTGATGCCCTCGCTGCCGAGGATGAGACCCGCCGTCGGGAAATCCGGCCCCTTGATAACCTGCATGAGGTCCTCGACCGTCGCCTCCGGATGATCGATGAGCATGAGCGTGCCGTCGATGACCTCGCCCATGTTATGCGGCGGGATGTTCGTCGCCATGCCGACCGCGATGCCGCTCGTGCCGTTCACGAGCAGCTGCGGGAACTTCGCCGGCAGCACCGACGGCTCCTTCAGCGACTCATCGTAGTTCGGAACGAAGTCCACCGTCTCCTTGTCGATGTCCTGCAGCATGAGCTCTGCAATCTTCGACATGCGCACCTCGGTATAGCGCATCGCGGCCGCCGGATCGCCGTCGACCGAGCCGAAGTTGCCGTGCCCGTCCGCGAGCATGTAGCGCATGGAGAAATCCTGCGCCATACGCACGATCGCGTCGTAGACCGAGCTATCGCCATGCGGATGATACTTACCGAGAACCTCGCCGACGATACGCGCCGACTTCTTGTAGGGCTTCGTCGAGCCCATGCCCGCCTCCTGCATCGCATAGAGGATGCGGCGGTGCACCGGCTTCAGACCGTCGCGCACATCCGGCAGCGCGCGCGCCACGATGACGCTCATCGCGTAGTCGATGTACGAGTTCTTCATCTCGTGCTCGAGATTCACCGGCACGATCTTGCCTTGACCAAAATCCACAATCTCACCTCAAACTCATTAGGAAAGAAGCGCTGCCGAAAGACATCATCTCTCCACGCAGCTGCGCCAATCCCGCAGTACGGCCAGAACCGCACCCAGACAGATGGCACCGGAAAGATCGCGCTTCCCCGAAAATAACCGCCCGAAGGCGAATCTATACAAAGCTACATGCAAAAACGTCCACTTCGCGGACATTGTGCATCGCCCTTACAGTAAATCCAGCACTCTATTATATCATTTCCTCAGTAAAAACGCAAAAATGACGGCACCAGCCGGCACGCCCCGAATTGCAATAATAAGTTGAACACCCGGCGAACCTTTATGCAGTAAGTGCTGCAAGCATTTCTTCCCTAAAGCACTCCTCGGGTGTCTTATAGCC
>ONJV01000102.1 GCA_900318215.1 uncultured Veillonellaceae bacterium | reverse complement strand
GTCTTGAAATCGCCTCGGGCGGTCTCGATGGCAGTCTGGCCGAGAAATTTTTGCTCTACCGCGGTTTCACGGAAGCGAGCAATCATCTCTGGGTGTCGTATGCGCTCGCGGGCTCCGAGGGCGAAGGGCTTGCGCCATCGGCCTATATCGGCCGCCTGCGCCGTTTATTGCCCGATGCATCGTTCCTCTCGCTGCCGCTCGAAAGCCTCGACATGCCCGATGAAGAAGGCACGACGGAGCTCAGCCATGAGGCCGTGCTGCGCCTTGCCGATGGCCGCAAATCCGTCACGGGCCTCGCGGCCGCCCTGCGCGGCCTGCGCGAACGCGGCACGCTCGCGCCGTACTGGCGCGATGTCTACAACTGGGCGGGGGAGCAGCCAGAGCTTTCCACGCCACTTCATCTCGCGCTTTCGGGGCTTTTTGCGCCGCCGCCGCAGGAGCGCCTGCCGGAGTCGGTCGCGCTGGCGATTTTTGCGAAGCATCGCCGCCTTTCGGGCAGCGTCACGCGCTTCGAGGAATTCGCGCAGTGCCCGTTCCGCCATTTCGCGCATTACGGCCTGCGGCTTGAGGAACGCCGCGAGCAGGGCATGCATGCCTTTGATTTCGGCACGCTGCTGCACAGCTGCCTGCGCGCCTGCGGCGAGACGCTGCATGCGGCCGGCCGCAGCTGGCGCGATGTCGGCGAGACGGAGGGGCATGAGATGGTGCAGGACGTGCTCGGCGAAATCGCGCCGCGCCTGCAGAACGAGCTGCTTTTGAGCACGAAGGCCTATGAGCACCTGCTCGCGCGCATCGGCCTGACAGCGGAGCGCTCGCTGGCGCGCCTCATTTCGATGGACAGTGCGAGCCAGTTTCATCCCGTCGCGTTCGAGCGCATCTTTGGCGGCGGTTCGGGCGCGATGCCGCCGTTGTCGTACGACCTGCCGCATGGCGTGCGCCTCGACGTGCGCGGGCAGATCGACCGCATCGACTTCGACGAGTCGGGCCGCTATTTCCTTGTCGTCGATTACAAGACGGGCAAGATGAGCCTGAACCTGCTCGAAGTCTATGAAGGGCTGAAGCTCCAGCTGCTGACATATCTGCTCGTTGCGAAGAACCTCTTGCAGAAGACGGAAGACCATGAAATGCTGCCTGCTGGCATGCTGTACTGCTTTCTCAAATACGAATGGTGGCAGACCGACCACAAGGCAAGCCCCGAGGAAATCCGCAAGCATTTCGACGCCGCGCTCAAGATGCCGGGCTGGGTGCTCGCCGACCCCGAAGTCGTGCGCGCCATTGATGCGACGGGGCGCTTCCTGCCCATCCGCATCACGGCAAAAGGCGAGTTTTATGCGAGCGACCGGCCAAAGGTCAAGACGCCGGAGGAATTCGACATCCTCTTGAAATACGTCAATCTCATGCTCGAGAAGACGGGCGAGGAAATCCTCCTGGGCGACATCGCGCCGCGGCCGTACCAGATGGGGAAGCGGACGGCTTGCGATTATTGCCCGTACCGCGCCATCTGCGGCTTTGACCCGACGCTCGACGGCTGCACATATCGGCGTCTCATCAACCGGAAGGACGAAGAACTCATGGAGGACATCCAGCAGCGCGAACAGGAGCGCGACGCGGAAAAGAAAGGGGGCAGCGACCATGCCTGACTGGACAACAGAGCAGAGAGCGGCCATCGAGCTGCCCGGCAAGAACCTGCTCGTCGCGGCGGCGGCGGGCTCGGGCAAGACGGCCGTGCTCGTCGCGCGCATCATCCGGCAGGTGCTCGAGGGTGGTGTCGATGTCGATAAATTGCTCGTCATGACGTTCACGGATGCGGCGGCACGCGAGATGCGCCAGCGCGTCGAGGCCGCGCTCGAAAAGGCGCTCGAAGCGGCGGACGACCGCGCGCGTGCGGCAAAGATCGAGCGCCAGCTCGTGCTGCTCTCAGGCGCGTCGATCTCGACGATGCACAAGTTCTGCATGGGCGTGCTGCAGCGCCATTTCGAGGCCATCGACCTCGACCCGCAGTTCCGTCTCGGCGGCCAGCAGGAGCTTGCGCTCCTGCGGCAGGACGTTATCGAGGAGCTGTTCGAAAAAGCGTATGACGAGGGCTCGGCTGCGTTCCTGCAGTTTGCCGACGACTATGGCAGCGACCGCGGCGACGAACTGCTCTATGCACTCGTCGAACGGCTCTATGACTTCTCGCTCGCGCAGCCATTTCCTGACGAGTGGCTGCGAAAGCAGGCAGAGGCATTCGACCTCGCGGCCGATGCACGCCTGTCGGGTACCATCTGGTATGCGACGGTGCGCGAGGAAATCCGTCTGCGCTTGCAGGCGATGGAGGACGCGGCCGCCGCGCTCGTCGACGATGCGGGGGCGGCGGGCCTCGAGCCGTATGTGACGACGTTCGAGGAAGACCGCGCGCTCGTGCACGGTCTCTGCGAGGCAGAGGAATCGGGCGACTGGAGCGAGCTCTACCAGGCGTTTTCGTCAGCGAAGTTCGGAAAGCTCAAGACGGCGCGTGGCGCGGACAAGGCGGTCACGGAGCCGCTCAAGGCGCAGCGCGACGAGCTCAAGAAGACGCTCGCGAAGCTGCAGGAAAAGTATTTCTATGCGCCTGAAGACGAACTGCTGGACGGCCTGCGCCATGCCGCGCCCGATGTGCGCGAGCTCGTGCAGCTGACGATTGCGTTCCATACGGCGTATCAGCAGGCAAAGAAAGAGAAAGGGCTCGCCGATTTCAGCGACCTCGAGCATTTCGCGCTTGCGATCCTCGTCGACCACGAGGCGCATGCGGCAGACCCTGACGCGCCTCTTGCGCCGTCGCCGGTCGCACTCGCGCTGCGCGAAAAATATCACGAGGTCATGGTCGATGAATATCAGGACACGAATGGCGTGCAGGAGGCCATCGTGAACCTCGTCGCGCGGCAGGAGCCGCCGAATCTCTTCGTCGTCGGCGACGTCAAGCAGAGCATTTACCGTTTCCGCCTCGCGAACCCTGAGCTCTTCAACGAAAAATATGAAACGTATCCAAAGCACCCCGAGACCTGCGCACGTATCGACCTTTCGCAGAACTTCCGCAGCCGCCCCGAAGTGCTCGCGGCCATCAACTTCATCTTCGCACAGGTCATGGTCAAAAAGACGATGGAGCTCGCCTATGATGACGCGGCCGCGCTGCATCCGGGCCAGGACTATGAGCCCTGCGACGGCACGTGCCTCGCGGGGCCGCAGGAACTCGTCGTGCTCTGCAAGGACGACGGCGACGAAGCGGCGGCTGTCAGCGACGATGGGGACGATGAGGAAACGCGCACGGCCATCGAATGTGAGGCGCAGTACATCGCCGATCGCATCCATGCATTTTTCGAGCAGGGCGTGCAGGTTTTTCACAAGGACGACAAAAAATATCACCCCATCGAGTACCGCGACATCGTCATCCTCATGCGCAGCGTCGCGGGAAAGGCGGAGTCCGTGCTCAAAGTGCTCCAGCAGAACGACATCCCGGCCTATGCGTCGAGCGATGCCGGCTACTTCGAAGCGCGCGAGGTGCGGCTCATGCTGTCGCTGCTTTCGATTCTCGACAATGCGCGGCAGGACATCCCGCTCGCGGCCGTGCTGCTCTCGCCGATTGGCGGCTTCACGATTTCCGAGATGGCGGCCGTGCGCCTCGCGGCGCCCGAGGGCGATATTTTCACGGCGCTGCTGACGGCGGCGAGCCCTGAAAAGGAAATCGACCCGACCGTCCAGCAGAAGGCGGCGTCGTTTCTCGCGCGTCTCACGCATTGGCGCGACCTCGCGCGCGAGCTCGGCGTGCCGGAGCTCATCTGGCAGCTTTACCGCGAGACGGGTTATTACGATTATGTCGGCGGTCTGACGGGCGGACTGCTCAAACAGGCGAATCTGCGCATGCTTGCCGCGCGGGCGGCGGAGTACGAGGCGACGAATTTCCGCGGCTTGTTCCGCTTCCTGCATTTCGTCGCGCGGATGCGGGCCATGGACACCGACCTCGCGGCCGCGCGCACGCTCGGCGAAAGCGAGAACGTCGTGCGCATCATGACGATTCATGGCAGCAAGGGCCTCGAATTCCCGCTCGTCTTCGTCGCGAATCTCGGCAGTGCGTTCAATCTGCGCGACAGCACGGAAGAACTGCTGTTGCACCGCGGACTCGGCCTCGGCCCCTATGCCGTCGATGCGCCGAGTGCCATGCGGTATGCGACATTCGCGCGCCATGCCGTCGCCTCGCGCATCATCCGCGAAAGCAAAGCCGAGGAACTGCGCTTGCTCTATGTCGCACTCACGCGCGCCCGCGAGCGGCTGATCCTCGTCGGCACGGCGGGCACGGAGGAAAAACTTCTCGCCCGCGTCCAGCGCTGGGGCCGCCAGGCCATGCGCACAGAGGTCGCACTGCCCGACGACGTGCCGCTCGCGGCCGATTCGTTCCTCGACTGGCTGCTCATGGCACTCGTGCATCATCCAGCGGCCCGTGACCTGCGCGCCCGCGCCGGGCTCCCGCTCCAGACGCCCGCATTCCTCGACTGGCACGAAACGTCGGACTGGCGTATCACCTGCGTTCCGATGAGCAAGCTTTCTCATGTCACGCAGGAAACGGCCGAAGAAGATGCGGTTCTCACGGCCGTGCGTCACGGTGCGAAGCTCGCACCGAGCCCGCAGAAAGACGACGTCGAAACGCTGCTGTCGTGGAGCTATGAAACGCACGGCCTTGCCGACGTCCCATCAAAACTGTCTGTCAGCGAGCTCAAGCGCCGCTTTGCCGAACAGGAAGCGGCCGAAGACGGCACGGCGCTGCTGCTCCAGACCGAGAGCACGGAGCCATGGAAGCGGCCGCGCTTCATCCAAGCCGAGACGCGCATGACGGGCGCCGAATACGGCAGCCTCATGCACAGCGTCCTGCAGTACATCGACATCACGGGTGAGCTCACGCCGGCCGGCATCCGCGAGCAGGTGGCTGGCATGGTCGAACGCGAGCTCATTACGGAGGACGAGGCAAAGCATGTCGATACGAATGCCATCACATCGTTCTATGCCTCATCCATCGGAGCGCGCCTCCGCCATGCCGCACGCATCTGGCGCGAGCTGCCGTTCAGCCGCCTATTGCCAGCAAAGCGCTTTTACGAGACGGCAGGGGAGGGCGAGACATTGCTCATCCAGGGCGTCATCGACCTGTTGTTCGAAGAGCCGGATGGCACGCTTGTCCTCGTCGATTACAAGACCGACAGCGACACGCGCCCCGAAAAGATCCGCAAGCGCTACGCCCTGCAGCTCGACCTCTACAGCGAAGCCGTCAGCGCCGTGCTCGGAAGGGACATCAGCGAGCGCATGTTGTACTTGCTGCATGATGGGACGATTTTGAACATGTGAAACAGAATGGCGTGGAAGCCGAGTGCAGCTTCCACGCCATTTCTGTGTCGTTCTTCTTGTTATCTGATGTTCAGCAGCCGCAGCACCTGCAGTGCCGTCTGCCGCAAGTTCCGTTCTGTGACATCGGGCTTCATGGCTTCTTCGACGGTGCCGGGCTGGTGGAGGATTGGGAAGTAGGCGTCGATGCCGTGGTCGTTGACGGCGATAGCGCCGGGGAGGGCGCAGCCACAGAAGGCGATGGCGGCGGCCTTGGGATTCTGCCGCTTCGCGCGCTGGGCGATGCCGACCGGGGCTTTGCCCATGGCCGTCTGCTCGTCCATGCGGCCTTCGCCCGTGATGAGGACGTCGGCCGTCTGGAGCGCGTCGTCGATGGAGAGCAGGTCGAGCACGAGGTCGATGCCGGGCTTCAGCGCAGCGTTCAAAAAGGCCGAGAACGCAAAGCCGAGGCCGCCGGCAGCACCAGCGCCGGGCAGATTGGCCGCGCCTGTCTTGTCGAGCGCTTTTTCGGCGAGGGCGGCAAAGGCGGCGATGTCTTTGTCCATTTTCGCGACGATGTCGGGCGTTGCGCCTTTCTGCGGGCCGTAGACGGCGGAACAGCCGTTCGGCCCTGTCAAGGGATTCGTGACATCGCAGGCAATCGAGAAATGACAGTCCCTGAGTACGGTCGCAAATTGCGAGAGGTCGATGGCGGCGATGCCTGCGAGGTCTTTGCCATAGATGCCGGCCGGCGTGCCGTCGGCGTGCAGGAAGCGCGCGCCGAGCGCCGTCAACATGCCGAGGCCGGCGTCATTCGTCGCGCTGCCGCCGATGCCGATGATGAAGTCGCGGCAGCCGCGCTTCGCCGCAACGAGGATGAGCTCGCCGAGGCCGTACGTTGTCGTATGGAGCGGATTGCGCTTTTCGGCGGGCACGCTCGGGAGGCCCGCCGCATCAGCCATCTCGATGACGGCGGTCTTCTGCGCGGGCAGCATGCCGAAGCGGCTCGGAATTTTTTCGCCAAGCGGCCCCGTGACATCGAGATGGACGATCTCGCCAGAGAGCCCGTCGACAAGCGCATCGACTGTGCCTTCGCCGCCATCGGCGAGCGGAAAAATCTGCGTTTCGCTGTTCGGGAAGACGTCGCGGATGGCCGATGCGACGATGCGGCCGGCTTCGATGGACGAGACGCTGCCCTTGAATGAATCCATGGCGATGACGAAATGATGTGGGTTCATGAAAATCACCTCTGCTGAAAAAAATTTTGACGAATTGCAACTGCTGTTTTTTTCGACGCCGCATGCCCAAAAACCTTTCAAGAAATTTTTTCATCATGAGTTGAAATTCAAATTTGAATTTGATATAATAGCGACAACGAAGGACATGAAGGAAATCAAAGCAGTCGAAATGTGCAGCAGTTTTTCAAGAGGTGGGCAGGATGAAGAAGTTTGGAAAGAAAGGTGCAGCCGTCGTCGTCCTCGTACTCGCGATTGCAGCGGGCGTGCTTGGCTATCAGCGCTATGAGGCCGCGCAGGCGGAAGAGGCGGCGAAGGTGCTGTCGCTTTCGGGCAACGTCGATGTGCGCGAGGTGTCGCTCGCGTTCCGTGGCAGCGACCGCATTGCGGAAATCCTCGTCGATGAGGGCGATACCGTGAAGAAAGGGCAGGTGCTCGCGCGCCTCGATGGGCGCGAGCTCGAGCTCTCGATTGCAAAGACGCAGGCCGACATCCGCAGCCAGCAGAGCACGGTCGAAAAGCTCCACAATGGCACGCGCAGCGAGGAAATCGCGCAGGCACAGCAAAACTACGAGCAGGCGCAGGCAGCGGCCGCGAATGCGCAAGGCACGTACGCGCGCTATCAGGCCATCTACGATGACATTCAGGGCATCAGCCGCCAGACGCTCGACACGGCGCGTCATGATGCCGAGGCAAAGCAGGCCGCGGCTGGCGCGGCGCAGAGCGCTTACGAAGAAGCCGTCAACGGCGCACGTCCTGAAGACATCGCGATCGGCGAGGCAAACCTCGATGCCTCGAATCAGGAGCTCGTGCGGCTCGAATACCAGCTGTCCCAGTACGAACTCCGCGCACCAGCCGATGGCGTGATCCGTTCGCGCCTCCTGCAGCCCGGCGACATGGCGAGCAGTTCGACGCCGGTCTTCAAGCTGTCGCTCCTCAACAAAAAATGGGTGCGCGTCTATGTGAAGGAGACGGACCTCGGCAAAGTCTACGAAGGGCAGGCGGGTGATGTCTATATCGATAGCCAGAAAGCGCCGATTGCTGGGCAGGTTGGCTACATCTCGGGTACGGCAGAGTTCACGCCGAAGACCGTGCAGACGGACGAACTGCGCACGGCACTCGTCTACGAGGTGCGCGTCTATGTCGATGACGACGACAACGTGCTCCGCCTCGGCATGCCAGCGACGGTGAAGATTGCGCTGTAATATGATCAACCCAGGCCCCTTCTCCGAGGGGGCTGTCCCGAAGGGACTGGGGGTGTGTCGAAGGTAGGATGTTGCAATGACTGAGAATATTGCGGAATCTATCGTTGAAGCGATTAATCTGACGAAAACCTTTCATCCAAAGAAGATGCCTGCAGTCGTGGCACTCAATAACATCAGCCTTTCCGTGCGCGCCGGCGAGCTCACGGCGCTGGTCGGGCCGGATGGCGCAGGCAAGACAACATTCCTGCGGCTCATCTGCGGCCTGATGGACGCGGACGAAGGGAGCTTGCGCGTTGGCGGGATGGATGTGACGGCGGACGAGCAGGCCGTGCAGGACATCCTGAGCTACATGCCGCAGAAATTCGGCCTTTACGAAGACCTGACGATTGCGGAAAATATGACGCTCTACGCAGAGCTCCATGGCGTGCCGCAGAACGTGCGGCAGGAACGTTTTGCGCGGCTGCTCGATATGACGGGCCTTGCAGCATTCACGGGCCGACTCGCGGGCAAGCTTTCAGGCGGCATGAAGCAGAAGCTCGGCCTTGCCTGCACGCTCGTGCGCTCGCCGAAGCTTTTGATCCTCGACGAGCCGACCGTCGGCGTCGATCCGCTCTCGCGCCGCGAGCTCTGGGAAATCCTCCAGACGCTGACGAAACAGGAACATCTCTCTGTGCTCGTGAGCACGGCCTATATGGATGAGGCGGCGCTCTGCCAGACCGTGCATGTACTGAACCACGGCCGCATCCTCGCATCCGGCACGCCGGAAGAACTGCGCCATATTGCTGACGGCCGCTGCTGCGACATCGCGCCGACAAGCACGATGCCGACGCGGATGCTCCAGAGCCATTTGCTCGACGACCCTGGCATCACAGACGCCGTACCCGTCTGCGGCAAAGTCCATTTCATCACGCGGAAAGCGGGCGGAGGAGTGGCGTTCCTTTCGAAATATCCAGAACTCCCTAAGGCGACACCGTCCGAAGAGCGC
>ONJV01000088.1 GCA_900318215.1 uncultured Veillonellaceae bacterium | reverse complement strand
GGCGTCCGGATTCTTCTCGAGCGGCGTCTCGCCCGACGCGACGTTCTCCCAGCCGAGCATCTTCGTGACGGAGCCCGCGATGCTGCCGTCGAGCTGCACTGTCAGGCCCTGGTTCGTGCTGTGGAGGATGGCAACGCGGTGCTTGTCCTGCGGAATCTTCTTCGTGATGGCCGCAATCTTGTCGTCCATCGACTTCACGAGCTCGTCGCCCTTTACCGTCTCGCCTGTGACCTGCGAGAAAATCCTGACCATGTTCTTGACATCGTCATAGCTCTTCATATCGACGACGATCGTCTTGATGCCGCTCTCTTCGAGCGAACCGACGAGCTTCTCGTTCATACCCTTGTTGACGATGACGAGATCCGGTTCGCAGGCGAGGACTTTTTCGAGGTCGATCTGGTAGACCTTGCCGACCGATGCTTTGTCCTTCGCATAGTCCGGCATCTGCGTCTTCGAATCCGGACGGCCGACAACATCACCGCCGACTTCATGCAGCGGCTCGAGGAACGACGCCGACGTCACGACGATGCGCTCCGGCTTCTTGTCGAGCGTGACCGTACGGCCCATCGCGTCGTCAATTGTCGCAAACGTCGCCGAAGAGCTCGCGCTCGAGGACGACGAAGCCCCCTGCGGCGCGCCGCCGCAGCCCGCGAAGACGAGCAGCATGCAGCCGATCAGGAAACCGAGAATGATGCGTTTCATGAAATTGCGCCTCCTAAAGCTCAGTCTTTGCGCGTAAGAATCGTCGAGAGGTAGTTGAGCTTCTCGCCCTTGTGGGCCGAGATGTCGCGGATGATGCGCTCTTCCGGCAGGCCGAGACGGCTTACGAGCACGGCCTGCTTGGCAAGCCCCTGCTGCTCGAGCAGCTCCGTGACCTCGTCCGAATTCTTGTAGACCTTCATGAGCACGACGTTGTCGGATGCTGCGAGTGCTTTCTCAATCTTCTCTTTCGGTGCCGTCGCCGGGATGACGGACAGCACATCGTCGCCCTCGACAATCGGATAGCCAACCTGGCTGCCGATGCCGATGAACGCCGGGATACCCGGAATCGTCTCAACCGTGACATCCTCTTTTTCGAGCAGGCGGAAGACGTAGATGTACGTGCTGTAGAACATCGGGTCGCCGAGCGTCAGGAACGCGACATTCTTGCCCGCTTTGAGGAGCGAGAGGATTTCCTCCTTGTTCGCCTTCCATGCGGAATCATCCTCGGCAAAACCCTTGACCATCGGGAAGACCTGATAGACGATCTCGATGTCCGGCTTCAGATACGGCTTCGCGATGCTCAGCGCGACGCTGCCGTCCTTCTTCTCCGTCTTCGGCGCAATGAGGACGTCTGCTTTCTTGATGGCGTTGATGGCTTTGACCGTCAAGAGTTCCGGGTCGCCAGGGCCGACGCCGATGCCGTAAAAAATTCCGCTCATGTGATGTGGTACCCCCTGTTTCTTGCATTTACTTGATAACCCAAGTGCATTGATTCGTTTTGTTTATCATACAACGGAAAATTTTTCATGTCAATCATCCGCGCACAAGAAAAAGGCTCCCCCGAAAACGAGGAAGCCTGAGAGTTCTTTTGAAACGTTATTTCATCATGGCGAGCATCGTGCCGGCAGCGACGGCCGTGCCGATGACGCCGGCAACGTTCGGACCCATGGCATGCATGAGCAGGTAGTTGCCCGGCTTTGCCTTCATGCCGACGACCTGGCTGACGCGCGCGGCCATCGGGACGGCGGAGACACCGGCCGAACCGATGAGCGGGTTGATCTTCCAGCCCGAGACGCGGCACATGATCTTGCCGAACAGGACGCCGCCTGCCGTGCCGAAGATGAACGCAACGAGGCCGAGGAAGATGATCTCGAGCGTCTGCGCCGTCAGGAACTTGTCAGCGCTCATCGTCATGCCCGTGCCGGTGGCGAGGAAGATCGTGACGATGTTGCAGAGCGAATTCTGTGCCGTATCCGAGAGGCGATCCATGACGCCGGACTCGCGGAACAGGTTGCCGAGCATCAGCATGCCGAGGAGCGATGCAATCGGCGGCAGCAGCAGGCTGATGAGGATGGCAGCGACAATCGGGAAGCAGATGCGCTCGAAACGCGTGACGGGGCGCAGCTGCTCCATGACGACTTCGCGCTCTTTCTGCGACGTGAGGAGCTTCATGACGGGCGGCTGGATCAGCGGGACGAGCGACATGTACGAGTACGCTGCGACGGCGATGGCGCCGAGGAGCTCCGGTGCGAGCACGGACGACAGGTAGATGGCCGTCGGGCCGTCTGCGCCGCCGATGATGCCGATAGCGCCTGCCTGCTTCTCCGTGAAGCCGAGGAGCATCGCGCCGACAAGTGCGATGAAGACGCCGATCTGCGCAGCAGCACCGAGCAAAAGCGTCGACGGACGCGCGAGCAGCGGACCGAAGTCCGTCATCGCGCCGATGCCGAGGAAGATGAGCGGCGGGAAAATCTCAAACTTGATACCGAAGTTGATGGCCATCATGACGCCCATCTCATCGAGGAATCCCGTGTTCGGGAAGTTCGCGAGAATGCAGCCAAACGCAATCGGGCCTAAGAGCAGCGGCTCGAATTCCTTGGCAATGGCCATGTACAAGAGCACGAGGCCGACGAGAATCATAATGCCGTTGCCGACCGTGAACGACGCAAAACCACTGTTCGCCCAGACGGCCTGCAGCGATACAACGAATGCATTCAAAAGTTCCATGTGTAGTTCCTCCCTTCTGCCTTATTCGACGGTCTGCGTGACGCCGAACGTACGGCCGGAACGCTTCCAAGCCTCACGCTCGATCGGGCGCACGGCACGAATCTGCTGCGGCCCATAGCCATAGCTCATGAGCGCGGCAGCGATGACGGCAACGACCTCCTGCGACACGCCGTCGGCAACTTCCGGCGCTGGCGCCGGCGCAGGAGCTGGTGCTGGCGCTGGTGCGGCGGCCTGAGGCGCTTCCTGGACCTTTTTCGGCTTCGTCGGGTCGATGTAATGAATCAGGTTGATGACGAATCCCAGCGCGATCAGGACGGCGAAAACGACCGTCATGTTGATCAGCATGATGATGAAGGGGTTTGTCGTGACTGGTTGTGACATACACTCACCTCATTTGATAGTTTTCCGATGATGGGATTTGGTAAGATTGCATGGCAAGGGCGATGAATCCGCCCTCAACCATTAGTATAAAGCATTGTATACACAATTTGAAATATTTTATGAGAATTCGAACCATGCACAAAAGTTATCGTTCTTTATCGAGCCTTCACATCGCTGCTTCTGCCTTCTCGAGGTAGAGCACACGGAACGCCGGATACTCGCCGAGTCCGTAGGGGCTCACGCGCACATTGTATCCTGCGGCTTCGAGGCGTGACTTCCACGAGTCGGGGCCGTCGCCTGCCATATCGTCCTGTACATGCGTGCCGCCCGTCAGGAGCAGCGGCGCGAGCAGCACGTCCTTGTGGCCTGTTTTCTGAAGATGCGCAACGACATCATCGAAATTCGGACGGTCGGACGGCTCGAGCACGCCGACATGGACGGGCAGGTCTTCCCGGTCGATATGCTGCTGGAGGCGGTCATAGACGGGATTGTGCTGATGCGGCGAACCATGCCCCATGAGCACGAGCTCCTCGCGCGGACGGACATGGAGGTCGAGAAACAGCGACGTCAGAACTTTCGCATCGTCAGCCGGGCTCTCGAAGACCGGACCTGCAAGCGTAAGACGCGCGATGCGTCCCTTGTACGCTTCATAGGCCGCGCGGACTTTCTTCTCATATTCTTCGCCCGGCGTCAGGTGCGATGGCAGAATCAGGACGCGCGGGCAGCCATCCTGCGCGAGCTTTTCGAGCGCCTCGTCAAGCGACGGAATCGTGATGCCTTCGTCTTTCGCAATCTTCTTGCGCAGAAATGATGACGTGTACGCCTCGATGACGTCCCAGTCCTTGAATTTTGCACGCAGGTCGAGCACGATGCTGCCGAGCGTGCGCTCGCGCACTTCTTTATCTGCGACGCCGAAGCTCGTGAAGACGATGACCGGCCGCATCAGCCTTGCTCCTTTTTGACGACGTCTGCAATCGCGTTGCAGATTGTGTCGAGCTGCGCCTGGTCAGGGCCCTCGGCCATGACGCGGATCAGCGGCTCCGTGCCGGACGGGCGCACGAGGATGCGGCCGTCGCTGCCGAGCTCTTCCTCGCCCTTCTTGATTGCGGCCTTGATGGCCTCATTTTCTTCCCAGCCGTCCTTCGTCGCGACCTTGACGTTGACGAGCAGCTGCGGATACGTCGTCATGAGGTTCGTGAGGTCAGATGCCTTACGGCCGCTGCGCTTCAGCGACGAAAGCACCTGCAGCGCCGTAATCGGGCCGTCGCCCGTCGTGCTGAAGTCCGTGAAGATGATGTGGCCGGACTGCTCGCCGCCAATCTTATAGCCGTTCTTCAGCATGTTCTCGAGGACGTAGCGGTCGCCGACCTGCGTGATTTCAGCGCGGCCGCCCGCCGCCTTGATGGCCTTGTGGAAACCGATGTTCGCCATGACCGTCGTGACGACCGTGCTATAAGGCAGAGTGCCCGCCTTGATCATGTCCTGTGCGCACATCACGAGGATGTGGTCGCCGTCGATGATCTGGCCCTTTTCATCGACGCAGAGGCAGCGGTCGGCATCGCCGTCATGCGCGATGCCGAAATCCGCATGCGTCTCGAGCACCGTGCGCTGCAAGGACTCGAGATGCGTCGAGCCGCAC
Organism: uncultured Veillonellaceae bacterium; assembly: GCA_900318215.1. Classification (GTDB taxonomy): domain Bacteria; phylum Bacillota; class Negativicutes; order Selenomonadales; family Selenomonadaceae; genus Selenomonas_C. The sequence continues at coordinate 4,774 of ONJV01000088.1, read as the reverse complement.
CCGTCGTTGATGTTGACGCCGTTCGGCAGCGCATGGATGACCTTGACCTTCGCGCCGAGCTCGCGCAGCACGCGCGGCATGACCTGGTACGACGCACCATTCGCGCAGTCGAGCACGATGTTCATGCCGTCGAAGCGCTCGTGGCACGTCGAAAGCACGAAATCGATGTACTGGTTCAGGAGATCGGCGCGATACTCGATGTGGCCGATCTTCTCGCCGGACGGACGCGCAAGCGTATCGTCCTTCTCGAGCTGGTGCACGATGGCCTCGAGCTCGTCCTCGACCGCATCCGGCAGCTTGTAGCCGTCGCCGCCAAAGAACTTGATGCCGTTGTCATGAAACGGGTTGTGCGAGGCCGAAATCACGATGCCCGCCTTCGCCTTGTGGCGGCGTGCGAGATACGCGATGGCCGGCGTCGGGATGACGCCCGCGAGCATCGCGCGGCCGCCTGCCGAGCAGATGCCCGCCGTCAGCGCCGCCTCGAACATCTCGCCCGAAATGCGCGTGTCGCGGCCGATCAGGATGAGCGGCTGCTCATCCTCCTTGCCGAAATACAGCGTTGCCGCTCTGCCGAGGCGGTACGCCATCTCCGGCAGCAGCGTCACATTCGCTTCGCCGCGGACGCCGTCGGTTCCAAAAAGTCTTGCCATGAGAATGTCCCCCTAAAAACATCAAATCTTTCACAAGATTTATCATCATACTCAGGCTCCCTCTCAGAGGGAGCTGTCAGCGAAGCTGACTGAAGGTGTGTCGAAGGTAGGTCACAGGAGATAAGCCGATTGCCTCCTGCGAAGACGTACCTTCGCAGTTACACTCGAATGCATTGTTATGACCTACCTTCGACACTCCCACCACCGCTTCGCGGTCCCCCTCCCTCTGAGAGGGAGGCAGACGCTCCAAGATACGCCAGCGCCGCCTTCATTCCGTCAACCGCTGCGCTCATGATGCCTCCTGCATACCCCGCGCCTTCGCCAATCGGGTAGATGCCGGGCGTGCGCTCGGCAACGAACGTCGCGCGGTCACGGCGGATGCGGCACGGCGCCGATGACCGCGTCTCGATGCCCGTCATCGGCACGTCAGGCGCGTCAAAGCCCGGAATCTTTCTGCCAAACTGCGGCAGCGCATGCGCGAGCGTCGCCGTCACGGTGCCGGGCAGGCAGTCGTGCAGGTCGGCGGGCACGACGCCCGGCCGATACGACGGCGCGACGAGGAAGTCCGTGCTGCCCCGCCGTCCCGCAAGGAAGTCGCCAACCGTCTGCACGGGTGCGAAATAGTTCCGCCCGCCAAGTTCGTAGGCCAGCGCCTCATACTTCCGCTGGAACGCGATACCAGCGAGCACGCCCTCGCCGAAATCCTCCGGCGTGACCTGCACCAAGAGCGCCGCATTTGCCACGCCCGAATCGCGCGCATAATCGCTCATGCCATTCGTCACGAGATGGCATGCTTCCGACGCCGCCGCGACGACATGGCCGCCCGGGCACATGCAGAACGAATACGCCCCGCGCCCCGTCTCATGGTCCTGGAACGTCAGCGCATAGTCGGCGACCGGCAGACGCGGGTCGCCTGCGTCTTCGCCATACTGCGCGCGGTCGATGAATTCCTGCGGATGCTCGATGCGCACGCCGATGGCGAATGCCTTCGCCTCCATCGCGAGGCCCTTTTCATAGAGCATCGCATACGTGTCACGCGCCGAGTGGCCGATGCCGAAGAACGCCGCGTCCGCCGTGATGCGCTCCTCACCATTCACGATGAGTGCCGCAAGCTGTCCACCCGCGAGCTCCACATCCGTGACCTGTGCCCCAAAGCGCACCTCGCCGCCGAGGCGGATGACCTCCTTGCGGATATTTTTCACGATTGTCCGCAGGAGATCCGTGCCGATATGCGGCTTGTGCAGGTAGCGGATCTCCTCCGGCGCACCCGCCGCGATGAACGCTTCGAGCACGTCGCGGATATGCGGGTCATTCGTGCGCGTCGTGAGCTTGCCGTCCGAAAACGTGCCGGCACCGCCCTCACCGAACTGTACATTCGACTGCGGCGAGAACGCGCCGCCCTGCCAGAAGCGGAGGGTATCGGCATGGCGCGTATCGACATCCTGCCCGCGCTCCAAAACAAGCGGGCACTGCCCCGCCCTTGCAAGCGTCAGTGCCGCAAACATCCCGGCCGGGCCGAAGCCCACGACGACAGGACGATGCTCGCCATCCGCAAGCGGCCGTTTAGGCACGGACGCTCCCGCCTTTTCCTGCTGCAGTGCGACATTCTTGTCACGCCGCAGCCGCGCGAGCACGCGCTTTTCCGTTTTCGCATCGCGCAGGACGACATCGAGCATATAGACGAACGAAATCGGCGCGCCGCGATACCGCCGCGCATCGACGGCCTTGCGGACGACCGTGACATCTGCGATGTCCTGCACCGCCGTCTTGAGTCGCTTTGCCGCCAGTTTTTCGAGCGGCGAAGCATCGTCAAACGGCACGGAAAAATTCGTGATACGGAGCAAGCTCTCCCCTCCCTTCCATCCAGCCTTTCACTGTCCATCGAAAAAGAGGCTGTTGCATACGATGAATGCAACAGCCTCCGAAAAAGTCTTCCGCTCAGCGCTCGACCGTGGAACGGAGGTTGAGCTTCGCGATGATGGAGCGATAACGCTCGATGTCCTTCTTGTAGAGATAGCTGAGGAGACGGCGACGATGGCCGACCATCTTCAGCAGGCCGCGACGGGAATGATGATCCTTCTTGTGCTGCTTGAGATGATCCGTGAGGTACTGGATGCGGGCCGTCAGAACGGCGATCTGCACCTCAGGCGAACCCGTGTCGCCCTCATGAACGGCATACTTTGCCATGATTTCCTGTTTTGCTTCCTGTGTCAGCATGTGTTTTTCCTCCTGTTTTCTAAAAATGCGCCAACGGCAAGGACGCGGCTGGAGTGGCCGACATCTGTGCTGTGGTCTCAAACATGTGGAATTATATCACAAAGAAGGAACGCGTGCAAGCGTTACGCCTTCCGATATTTTTTCCGCAGAGCCAGCGGCCGTTCGCCGTAGAGCTTCACAAACATCTCGCGTGCGATGCGCTGGTTCTTGAGGCCATGTTCCTCCATGAGGCGGCTGATCGGCTCATCCGTCTGCACGAGCGCGTCATAAAAATGCGCGAGCCGTACTTCATAAACATAGGAGATGAGCGTCTTGCCCGTCGTCTCGTGAAAGAGGCGCGAAAGATAATTGGCATTGTATCCCGCAACGCTCGCGAGCTCGTCGACCGTGAGCTTTTCGGCGTAATGCTCGCCGATGTAGCTCAGCACGTCCTTGACCGCCTCATTCGCACTTGGAGCGAGCGGCTCCGATTCACAGAAATATGTCGTGAGCAGCTTGAGAATATGGAGATATGCCACGCCCACGTCGTAAAGACAGCCCGTCGGCTGCCCGGCAATCAAGCGTGCCATGCGCTGGCTTTCCGCGAGAACAGCTTCATAGGCCTTGCGCGGCGCGCGCTTCTCCGCATGGAACTGCAACCGTTCGGGATGCGGCTCGAAAAAGCGCATCGTCTTCATCGGAACTTGCAGCACCGTCGCACGGTTCGGCGTATTCGCGACGTCATGCAGGAGGCCGGACGAAACGACGATGAACTGTCCTGCCCCGACATGGTGCTCGCGGCTGTCGACATGGAGCGTGAGCTCCCCCTCGTACACGCAGAGGAGTTCGAGGCTGCTGTGCCAATGGAGCGGCACATAGCCGGAGACTTTGACGTCCGACGTGTAAAAGCGCACGCCGAACGGCAGATTCGTGAGCACGTTTTCGTGATAGTGACGCCGCATGGCATTGCCTCCCCCAAAAATGATAATCCTGACATAGATGCATACGATATTGACCAGACTTCGCGAATCTATTGCTTTTATTTCCGGCCGATTGTATTATTTGCATCGTAATCAAACGCAATTTCCACAGATATTATCTCATAAATGGGAGGAAATTTCCATGACAGCAATTTTGAATCCGATCATTCCGGGCATGGCACCCGACCCATCCATTCTCCGCGTTGGTGACGATTATTACATCGCGACATCGACATTCCATTGGCAGCCCGCCGTGCAGGTCTTCCACTCGACAGATTTCGTCAACTGGGAGCTGCTGACGTATCTCCTGAAGGACGGCGAAGTCAATCTCCAGGGCACGAACACGCCGGCCGGCATCTGGGCGCCGCATCTCTCGTACGATGATGAAGCGAAACGCTTCTGGCTCATCTACTCGCACATGCAGAACATGGCGGGGCGCGAGTTCAATGCCGAAGCGTATGCGATGAGTGCCGAGCGCATCACGGGGCCGTGGACGAAGCCCGTCTACATCACATCCATCGGCTTCGACCCGTCGCTTTATCACGAGAACGGCCATCATTACGTCGCCTGCCTCGAATGGGAAACGCGCACAGGCTACCAGGCGCCGGGCCATCTCGCGATTGCCGAAGCCGATCTCGTGCATGGCGGAATCATCGGAAGCTGGCACCGCATCACGACGAACTTCACGACGCGCGGCTGCATCGAAGCGCCGCAACTCTATCACCACGGCGATTATTATTACCTGCTCGCCGCTGCTGGCGGCACAGGCTACGGCCACGGCGTCGAATGTGGACGTGCGAAGCACATTTTCGGCCCGTACGAACCCGATCCGACGGGCGAGCCGATCGTCACATCGTCGCCGCGCCATCTGTTCTCGCTCGGCGACCCCGACGCCGGTCATTTCGAAATGTTCAATCCGCAGTCACCGATGCAGAAAGCCGGCCACGG
>ONJV01000101.1:1665-10552 GCA_900318215.1 uncultured Veillonellaceae bacterium | reverse complement strand
GATGTGCGGCGGGCGCTCGACCATGAGCGCGTGACGATCGAGGATTTCCAGGCGCTCTTGTCGCCAGCGGCCAAGCCGTTCCTCGAAGAGATGGCAGAGCGGGCCCAGCGCGAGACGAGCCGTCATTTCGGCAACACGGTCTATCTCTTTACGCCGCTCTACATCGCGAATTATTGCGAGAATTACTGTGTCTATTGCGGTTTCAACTGCTACAACGACATCCAGCGCCTCCAGCTCTCGCATGACGAAATCGCACATGAAATGAAGGTCATCGCTGACAGCGGCATGGAGGAAATCCTGATTCTGGCGGGCGAGAGCAAGGCGAAGAGCAGCGTCGAATACATCGGCGACGCCTGCAAGCTCGCACGGAAATATTTCAAGAACGTCGGCCTCGAAGTCTATCCGATGAATGTGGCAGACTACAAGTATCTGCATGAATGTGGCGCGGACTACGTGACGGTGTTCCAGGAGACATACGACCTCAAGAAATATGAGACACTGCACCTGCTCGGCCATAAGCGCGTCTGGCCGTATCGCTTCGAAGCGCAGGAGCGTGCGCTCATGGGCGGCATGCGCGGCGTCGGCTTTTCAGCACTGCTCGGCCTTTCGGATTTCCGCCGCGATGCGCTCGCGACAGCGCTCCATGTCTATTATCTCCAGCGCAAATATCCGCAGGCGGAGTTCTCGCTGTCATGCCCGCGCCTGCGGCCCATCATCAACAACGAGAAAATCAATCCGCTCGACGTCGGCGAGCACGAGCTTTGCCAGATTCTCTGCGCCTACCGGCTGTTCCTGCCGTATGTCGGCATCACGGTCTCTTCGCGCGAGAGCGCAACGTTCCGCAACGGCATCGCAAAAATCTGCGCGACAAAGATTTCGGCCGGCGTCTCGACGGGTATCGGCGACCACGAGGAAAAATATACAGGCAAGCATGAAGAGAAGACGGGCGACGAGCAGTTTGAAATCTGCGATACGCGCAGCATCCGCTCGATGTATGGCGACATGGAGGGCGAGGGTTTGCAGCCTGTCCTCAACGACTATCTCTATGTCTGAGCAGAGCGCGGGGGGCCGCGAAATCCTCCAAAACATCATCTGCGTGACGAATCGCCGGATAGCTGCCGAGTCGGCAGGCATCAGCGGTGTTGATGGTGAGGAAGGACGGGAATCATTCCTCGCGCAGCTGCGACGCGTGGCAGCACGAAAGCCGAAAGCCGTCATCCTGCGGGAGAAAGACCTTGCAAAAGAGGAGTACCGCGTGCTCGCGAAAGACGTGCTTTCCGTCTGCCACGCATCGCAGGTGTCCTGCATCCTGCACACGTACGCTGATGTGGCAGAAGAGCTCGACGCGGACGGCCTCCATCTGCCGCTGCCAGTTCTGCGCGCATGTTGCCGCCAGCATGGCGATGTTGCTGGGCTTCGCAGCAGATTTCGCGTGCTCGGTGCTTCCTGTCATTCCGTTGCTGATGTGCGCGAGGCAGCATCGCTCGGCTGCACGTATGTGACGGTCGGCCATATCTATGCGACGGCATGCAAAAAAGGCCTGCCGCCGCGCGGTCTCGGTCTTTTGCGAGACTGCGCAAAGGCAAGCCCTGTGCCTGTTTATGCAATTGGCGGCATCACGCGCGAGCGGGTGCCGGAAGTGCTCGCGGCTGGTGCAGAAGGTGCCTGTGTCATGAGCGGACTCATGATGCGGGATTTTGCGAACTCCTGGCAAGCGTGAGCGTGTCAAGCAATGTGCCGTCGGTTTCCCAGCCACGCAGTGTTAGTTGCTCGGCAGTGACATCAAGCGTGACATAGCTTTCTGGATGGTCGTCAGGCGCGGCGGCGCAATCGAACTTGTCGGGCGGGACGTAGTAATATTCGTTGCCCGCACGGCCGCACATGACATAGGCGGGGCCCGTCACAGCGGGATGGAACGCCTTGATATGGCCGCGGTCACGGTAGGCGTGCATGTGGCCCGTCAAGACGAGGTCGATGCCGAGCGCGTCGAAATGCTGCAGGAAAGCGCGGCCGACATCGCTGAAGCCTGCCGTCTGGCCGTCAGACTGCGGTTCGTCATAAGCAAGAATATCTTTATGCATAAGGACGATGTTCCACGGACGTCGTCCTTTTTGGTTTGCGTTTTTCTGCGCCGCGAGGTCAGACTGCATCCATGCAATCTGTTCGGGCAGGATGCCCGGCAGCAGCCCGTCGAGCTCGCCCCACTGCGTGTTGAGCACGAGGATATGTGCGGGGCCGTAGTCGAACGAATAATAGTAGCCAGGGAAGCGCGCACTGCCATTTTCCGGCACGGCGAAGCGCGAGAGGTAGCCCTCGGGCAGGCAGTTGAGCCACTCCGTGCTGTAACATTCGTGGTTGCCCATGACGGGGACGAAGACGGCTGAGCTCGCGCGGCTGTCCATCGCGGCGTGCCAGCTGTCCCAATGCCAGTCCGAAGCGCCGCAGTCGACAAGATCGCCGATGATGGTGAAGAGGTCGGGCACGCCATGACGGTCGAACGCCGCCGCAAACGTATGTGCCCAGGTATCGTAGCTTTCGCCGCACTGCGAGTCGCAGAACACGATGGCGCGGAAGTGTCCGGCATCGGCGGGCGCATCGCCAGCCTCTATGACATGGAGCTCCGGCGCGCCCTCGGCCGCACGCACGACGGCAGGCGGCAAGAAGCTGCCAAGGCCGAGCCCGAGCAGGCATTTCCCACAGAGCCCGAGAAAGGTCCGACGGCTGAAATCTTTCATGATTCAGTGCGCCCCGCACGTCCCTGTGGACACTTCGCAGTCCTCGTCTTTGTTGGTGAGGCCAAGGTCTTTGAGCATCTGCATGTCCTCTTTGATGGTCGTGCCAGACGTCGTGAGCATGTTGCCTGTGATGGAGGCCGACGCGCCTGTTTGGAACGCAGTCGCGCCATTCTGCGGCAGCAGCTTGCGGCCGGCCGCGAGGCGGATATTGGCCGTTGGGTTGATGAAGCGGAAGAACGCAATCGTGCGCAGGATGTCATCGGCTGGGAGCTGCGGACGGCCTTCCATGCCCGTGCCCTTGATGGGCATCAGCGCGTTGATGGGGATGGACTCGATGCCGAGTTCCTGCAGCGAGATGGCCATGTCGAGGCGGTCCTCCCATGTTTCGCCCATGCCGATGATGCCGCCTGAGCAGACGCAGAAGCCTTCTTCCTGCGCCATCTTGATGGTTTTGATGCGGTCGTCGTACGTGTGGCTCGTGCAGATCTGGGGGAAGAAGCGGCGGCTCGTCTCGATGTTGTGATGGTAGCTCGTGACGCCGGCCTCGTGCAAGCGATGGAGTTGCTCGCGCGAGAGCAGGCCGTGCGACGCGCAGAGGTCGATCGTGAGCGTCTTCTTCATTTCTTTATACGTATCGATGGCCTTGTCGAAATCGCGGCCTGTGAGTGCGCGCCCCGACGTCACGATGGCGAAGCGGTTCGCGCCTGCATCCTGGTTCGCCTTCGCGTTCGCGATGATTTCCTCTTTTGGCAGGAAGCCGTATTCGTCGATGCCCGTATGATGGCAGGCGGCTTGCGCGCAGTATTTGCAGTTCTCGCCGCAACGGCCCGAGCGGCCATTGATAATTGTGCAGAAATCGACATGCTTGCCACAGAAATGCGACTGCAACCGGCCTGCACCGCGCTGCAGTTCCTCGAGGTCGGCATCGAGGAAGTACGAGAGATCGTCCGTCCGCTGGATGCGGTAGCCTGCAATGATTTTGTCAACAAGCTGGTCGATGGTGAGTTCGCGAAGGTTCATGGGAAATGCCTCATTTCTAATAGCGTTTGCGAAAAATCAATCCATAGTCAACATTATAGCGTTTTCTCGGTTTACCGTCAACTGAGCGCGTGTTGTAAAACCATGTATGATGTTGTAGAATTAGGAAAGAATGATACAAGAGAAAGTGAATGTGGGGGCACATCATTTATGAAGAAGATTGTACTGGTTTCTATGGTAAAGAATGAGGCCGATATCATTGAGAGTTTTGTGCGTCACAGCTTGACGTATGCGGATGAGCTGATTGTTGCCGACCATCAGAGTTCGGATGCGACATGGGATATTTTGCAAAAGCTGCGTGCCGAGGGACTGCCTCTGACGCTTCATCGGCTTTATCGCGTGGAACTCGCACACCGCGAAGTCATGAACCGTCTGACGCGGGAGGCCATTACCGAGCATGGCGCCGAGCTCGTGCTGCCGTTTGATGCTGATGAATTTCTCGTGAATGACGAAAACAACCTTTCGTGTCGGCAGGTTTTGGAGACGCTGGATCCTGAAAATCTTTATTGCCTGCGCTGGCGCGTTTATGAGCCGTTGCTGCCGGATCAAGATCGAGACAGGTTCCTGCTTTCTCGTTCCTGCAAGCGGGAGCAGGATTTTCATGGGGCACAGAAAACGATTGTAGGAGCAGATGGCTACCAAAATGGGCGTCCTTATGAACTGGTGCAGGGAGCGCATTTTGGGGAATATCTTGATGATGGCAGCAGCGTGCCGATGATTGTAGTGCCGTTTTTGCATACAGCGCATTTTCATTGGCGCAGCAGCGACCAGTATGAGACGAAGATAGCGACGAGCTGGCTGAACAATGTGTCGAAGTATACCGTCCATACGGTGACAGCATCCTACCTGAAGGGCGGATTCGACAGCTTGATGCATCATGAATCCGCCGCGCGTGAAAGCATCATGGAACATGCAGCGGAGAAATTCAATCTTTCCTCGTATGTGAAGGAACAGGAACTGCGCTATACATCGACGGAGCGTGCTGATGTGCAGGCCAATGTCATGGCAGCCGCGGAACGGATTGCCGAGCAGCTGGCGGAGACCAAGGTGTTGCTACGGCAAAAAATCGTCACTATGATCTTGGTATGGTCGGGACAGGAGGAGGCATCCTGGCGCCGGACATTGCGCTGCGTCTGTGACCAGACATATCCTTATCTGGAAATCTTCGTGCTGGGAACTTCGAACGAGCAGCCTCCGTATCTGAAGGAGCTGAAAGAGCGGGAAGAACGGGCTGGCAGAACGGTCACATGGATTCCGGCCGCAGAAGCATCGAGGGATGCAAGCGATGGCAGTTGGGCACAACAGCTGGAAGAACGGTCTCATGGCGATTATGTGCAGTGGCTGCTGCCAGATGAAGTCATTACGCCAGACAAGGTGCAGCATATGGTCGCCTTCCTGGAAATGCAGGATCAGAACTTTGGCGCGGCATTTGCTTCCGGCAGGGAAGAACAGGCTGGCAAGTGGCAGGCAGGAGAATATTTCCACTTGTCAGAGCCAATTCTGGCCAATGTGCCGGAAAATTTCAGGAAACATTTTTTGAAAACAGGACACTATCCCATCGGAGGGCTCAGCGCAGGGTTGTTCCGTCGCCACATCCTTTCGGCAGTGCGTTGGCTGGAGCCGTGTTTCCTTGACGGACGTCCGATGCTCTTTGTGATGTGGCAGGAACTGCTGCGTGCGATGCAGTCATCAGCACAGAGGGGATTCGTGGCCGTTTTGCGCGGGTCGTTTTGCGAAGTGCCGCAGGACGTCACACCGGATGATTTTCTCTGGTGGCAGCTCCAATGGGCGAACATGCTGCAAGCCGAACGAGAACCATCCGATACTGCCCAGACAGGATGGAAGATTTTCCGTGCACTAGGGGGGGGACATTCGGCAGCAGGAAGCTGTTTTGAAGCAGTCATCGCTTTATCCTGCCTACCTGCAGTTGCTTGACCTTGCGCGCACATATGAACAATGTTGACAAAAAGAGCCCATGTTGTAAAATGAAAACCATGATATGATTTCGTGAATTTCATATATATGTGGAAGGTGGTTTGTTTTTGCAAAACGCAGAGCCGATGGAGAAGACGATTTACTTCGAGGATCAGAAGGAGGCCGTGAGCCTGCTCGGGAGCCGCGATGAATATATGCGGGTGTTTCAGGAGAATTTCGATTGCCAGATGGTGAGTCGCGGCGACCGGCTGGAGATTCTCGGCGCGCCGGAAGTCGTGGCGGCAGCGGCGCATGTGCTCGAGGAATTGCAGTATCTTTACCGCCAGGGCACGACGATCACGATGCACGAGGTGCGTTATGGCATCCAGCTTGAAAAGAATGGCAAGGGTGAGGCGTTGCACACGCTGTTTTCGGATACGATTCTCGTGACGTCGAAAGGGCGCCATGTGCGGCCGAAGACGCTCGGCCAGCGCGTCTATCTCGATGCGATTCGTCATAACAGTATCACGTTCGGCATCGGCCCTGCAGGCACGGGCAAGACGTATCTTGCGGTCGTCATGGCGGTTGCGGCGCTGCGCACGAAGGAAGTGCAGCGCATCATCCTGACGCGCCCAGCGGTCGAGGCGGGGGAGCGGCTCGGCTTTCTGCCCGGCGACTTGCAGGACAAGGTCGATCCGTATCTGCGACCGCTCTACGATGCGCTGCAGGACATCCTCGGGCTCGACATGTATCAGAAATTCATGGCGCGCGGCATCATCGAGATTGCGCCGCTTGCCTACATGCGCGGCCGCACACTTGAGGACGCCTTCATCATTCTTGACGAGGCGCAGAACACGACGGACAAGCAGATGAAGATGTTCCTGACACGCCTCGGTTTCGGCTCGAAAATGGTCGTGACGGGCGATCTCGGGCAGGTCGATTTGCCACGCGGCGTGACGTCGGGGCTGCGGCAGGCGAGCGAAATCCTCGATGGCGTCGAGGGCATCGGCATCGTGCGCCTTGCGCCGCTCGATGTCATCCGCCACGATGTCGTGACGCGCATCGTCAAGGCGTATGGCGCGTATGAAGAAAAGAGAAAACGGGAACGGGAGGCACGCGCATGAATGTCATGATCAGCAACTATCCGGAGGAACTCGAATTTCCGGCGGACATCGAGAAAAATGTGCGCGCGGCGGCAGAGAAGGTCGGCGAGCTTTATGGCGTCGAGAACGGCGAGGTCAGCGTGACGCTGACGAACAATGAATACATCCATACGCTCAACAAGCAATATCGCGGCATCGACCGGCCGACGGACGTGCTGTCGTTCGCGCTCAATGAGAGCGAGGAGCCGGATGTCGAGGACGGACCGGATGTCAATGTGCTTGGCGACCTCGTGATTTCCGTCGAGCGGGCAAAGGAGCAGGCGGCTGACTATGGGCACAGCGTTAAGCGCGAGATTGCGTTTCTGACCGTGCATGGGATGCTGCATCTGCTGGGATATGACCACATGGAAGAAGAAGACCGCATTGAGATGGAGGCCGAGCAGAGGTTTGTGATGGAAAAATTGGGGATTCCGAGAGAATAAGTGTAATCTTCGACTGCACAATCGATGAACGATTCACGAACTACCTTCGACACTCCCACCACCGCTTCGCGGTCCCCCTCCCTCTGAGAGGGAGGCTGAATTTTGCATAATAGAAAGCAGGGACAGAATGAAAAAAGAGAACGTAAAGAACCAGCAGAACCAGCCGCATAAGTCTGGCTTTATCGCCGTCATCGGGCGGCCGAATGTCGGCAAGTCAACGCTGATCAACAGCCTGATTGGGCAGAAGATCGCCATCATGAGTGACAAGCCGCAGACGACGCGCAATCGTATCCTCTGCATCCTGACGCGGCCCGAGGCGCAGATTGTCTTCCTCGACACGCCGGGCATCCACAAGCCGAAGCATAAGCTCGGCGAGTACATGGTGAAGGCTGCCGAGGGGACGCTCAAGGAAGTCGATGCCATTTTCTTCGTCGTCGATGCGACGGAAAAGATGGGGCCGGGCGAGTACTACATCCTCGAGCGTCTGCAGGCGACAGCAAAGCCCGTCATCCTCGTCGTCAACAAGCTCGATCTCATCGAGAAGCAGGATGTGCTGCCCATCATCTCGAACTACGCGGAAAAATATCCGTTCGTCGGCGTCGTGCCGATTTCGGCGAAGCAGGAAGAAAATCTCGATGCGCTGATTGAGGAAGTTGAGAAATACCTGCCCGAAGGGCCGCAGTATTATCCTGACGACATGGTGACGGACCAGCCCGAGCGCCTGATTGTCGCGGAGCTCGTGCGCGAAAAGGCGTTGCAGCTCACGCGCGACGAGGTGCCGCATGCCATCGCCGTCGATGTCGATGAAATGAAGACGCGCGAGAATGGCGACGTCTATGTCCGCGCGACGATTTACGTCGAGCGCGATTCGCAGAAGGGCATCATCATCGGCGCGAAGGGCGCGATGTTGCGCGAAATCGGCAAGCTCGCGCGCACGGACATCGAGATGCTGCTCGGCGGCCGCTGCTACCTCGACCTCTGGGTCAAGGTCAAGAAGGGCTGGCGCGACCGCGACAGCGTATTGAAAGGTTTCGGCTTCGGCAATGAATCGTAAGATTTCGCAGCGCATCACGCGCCGCTTCATCAACGGGCTCATCCTGCTCGTTCCCATCGCCATCACGCTGTTCGTGGTGAGCGAAACACTCAATTTCACGGAAGGGGTGCTCGGCAGGCACCTCCCTTTCTATTTTCCGGGGCTCGGCATCCTGACGCTCCTGGCCGTCATCTACATCACGGGCTGGCTGTCGTCGTACTGGTTCATGCGGCGCGTCATCCGTTATGGCGAGGCGCTCGTCGGCAAGATACCGGTCGTCAAATTCATCTATAACAGCGTCAAGCATCTCTCGACGGCGGTCTTTGAATCGAACAGCATGTTCGACCACGTCGTGCTCGTGCCATTCCATCAGTCAAAGGCGCTCGGCTTCCTCATGGCCGATGTGCCGGAAGCACTCAAAGAAAAGCTCGGCGATGACTATGTCTGCGTCTTTGTGCCGTGGAGCCTCAACATGACGTCGGGGACAAATCTTTTTGTGAAAAAGAGCGACGTCATTTATCTCGACATTTCGAGCGAGTCAGCGCTCCAGTATATGCTGACAGCTGGTGCTGTCATGCCGCA
>ONJV01000101.1:0-1613 GCA_900318215.1 uncultured Veillonellaceae bacterium | reverse complement strand
CGTCGCTGATGGCCCGCTACACGGCGCACGCGCTCGTCATCGGCGTACATCCCTGGGGCGATGCGGACAAGGTTGTCGAGCTCTTCACGGCAGAAAAGGGGCGCGTGCGGGCAGCGGCCTTCGGCAGCCGCCGACCGAAGAGCACACTCGCAGCGGCGCTCCAGCTCTTCAACGAGCTTGACGTGAGCCTCACGGAAGGACAGCGCCTCGACACCGTGCGCACGTCGAGCATCCAGCATCACCCGAAAAAGCTCAGCGAGGACATCGTCACAATGGCCTATGGCTCATTCGTTGCCGAGTGTGTCAGCGAATTCCTGCCCGAAAAACAGCCAGAGCCTCATGTTTACGATTTGCTGCGCTCAGTTTTTTCCGCCTTCGAAACGCGGAATCCGCGCATCGTTGCTCTGCTCGGCGTGTATCAGCTTATGGAATTTACGGGCCTGCAGCTCAGCTATGAGCGCTGTGTCCGCTGCGGCAGGCTGCTTTCGGAGGCAGAGGATGCGCTTTTCAGCGAATCTGCGGGCGGGGCGCTCTGCTCGGACTGTCATGCCCAGGAAGGGACGAGTTCGCAGCCGTATCCTGCGGCGCTTCGGCGATTCATCGCCGCCGCGCTGGCCTTTGACTGGCAGAGCGGGGAAAAGCTGACGATTGCGACGAAAGACCTGCTTGCTGCAGAAGCCATCCTGATCGGCTACCTGCAACGGTTGCTCGGCCATCCGTTGCGGTCGTTATCCTTCCTTCAGAAATTGTGAATCGCGCGATATGGTTGCAGGCATGGCAGGCGGGGGATTGAAAACGGTTGCGCAAGGATGGTATAATGAAGGACGGAGATTTCATCGGACGGAGGTCTTGGGATGATTCAGGATATTGCGCCGCATCGGCTGAAGAACCAGTATGCGCCGGGAAAGCGCTGCGGGGCGGACGATTTTGTCGTCTGCGCACGCGATGGGGCGCTGCTTGTCCCGAAAGTAGGGCCGCTGCGGTTCCCGCGTTATAGCGAGCTTGCGACAGGGCTTTCCGGTGTTGCGCCGGAGGCGGATGTTGCGGCGGCCGCCTGGGACGTGTCGGCACTGCTTTCACCCGAGGCGATGCCATATCTCTTTTCCGTTGATGATACGGATTTCTATCTCGTGCGCGGTACCGTCACGGCGCCGGCGGGCTGGCATTATGTGAAGCTCCGGCAGCTGCGGCAGGACGGGCATGGCTCGCGCGAGGCGTTTTATGCGGCGTACACGGCCATGCATCTTGCCATCTGGTATGAAAACAACCGCTTCTGCGGCAAATGCGGCTGTGAGACGATACATTCGGAAACGGAGCGCGCGCTCGTCTGCCCACGTTGCGGCCGCATCATCTATCCGCAGCTCATTCCGGCGATCATCGCCGGCGTCATTGATGGCGATCGGATCCTCTTGACGAAATACGCGCACCGCAAGATGCCGTTTTATGCGCTGATCGCGGGCTTCACGGAAATCGGCGAGACGCTCGAAGAATGCGTGGAGCGCGAGGTCTTTGAAGAAGTCGGCCTGCACGTCAAGAACCTCCGCTACTACAAATCGCAGCCCTGGGGCAACGTGCAGGACATCCTCGCGGGCTTCTACTGCGATGTGGACGGC
>ONJV01000127.1 GCA_900318215.1 uncultured Veillonellaceae bacterium | reverse complement strand
TAGAGCCACGTCACGCGGCTCGGCTTGTCGTCAAAGACGCGGTCGGGCCCGACGCGCACAGGGATGCCCGCGAGCCACGCGAGCAGCGCGGGGCGGAGCTTGCGGTCAAACGAGATGCTGAGGTCGAAGTGACGGTGGCGGAGCTCCTGCACCATCGCCCACATCTTGCCAAAGGAATTTTCTTTTGCCTTATAGTCGAAAAGAATGACGTCGTCAATGACAGGGTTGTTCTCGACGGCCTGCCGCACGACGGGCCGCACGAGCATCGTGATGCGCGCGCCAGGATACGCCTTTCGCAAAAGCGCAATCGCGCTCGTCGTCAGCACGACGTCGCCGAGATTCACGAGCGCATTCACGAGGATGTTCTGATACGTCTGTTTCATCGGCCCTCTCCCGTGCTCTTTTCCGGCTGGCTCAGAATCTTTGCCATCCGCGCCGCAATCTGCGCATCGACATCGTCGAGGAACGCGAACCGCCGACGGTAGACGGCGCGCTTGCGCGTCGGGACTTCTTCCATCGTCTTGCGCGGCTCGACAAGCGGCAGCTCGTCAAAACGCGGATCGTTCGTCCGATGGCCGCCCGCCTCTTCCCAGAACGCGCCGAAGTCCGTCTTGAGCTTGCGGTCGCGACGCACATGATTCTGCGCATAGTAGCCCGTGTTTGTGACGGCATAGATATGCTTCATGCCGAAGGCGCGCGCGACGGCCTGCGCCATGTAAAGAATCAGGTTCTTCGTGCGATAGCGGTGTGAGCGCTTCGTAATGTCCTTGATGATGTCCCGCGCACCCTCCATATTCGGTCCCTGCATCGCACCGATAAAGAGGCTGTCTTCACCCGCCTTGTCACGACCGAGCCAGAAGATAATCTGATAGAGCTGGCGGCCCGCAAGCCGCATCTCCACACAGAGCAGCCCTTCCTTCCGCTGGCCCGGCTCGAACGTCAGGTCTGCCGCCCAGTCGATGTCCTCATCCGATGATTTCCAGATGGGATAGCGTGCATCGAGCCCGCCGAGTTTCAGAAAAGCCCCCGGCCGCAGGCGCTCCTGCAGCATTTCAAAATGATGGCAGATCAGCTGCTTGCGCTCGGAAAATGTCGAACCCGCATAAAAAAAAGCACGCGTCGCCTGCTCGATGGGAAATGGATTCCGTTCAAGGAGCTGCCGCCGCAGCGCGTTCTGCTCGAACCACGCGCAGAGCTCCTTCATCCCGCGCCGATGCACCTCGCTCCGTCCGAGGAAGACGATGAAGCGGTGCAGCTCGCGCGGATTCTCCGTGCGATAGATGCGCTTTCCGAGTTTTACGATATCTGACAGCATATCTCTTTCCTTTTCCTCAGTTGCCCCCGATATATGTAATCGGGAGTTCCTGGAATCGTTGATTCCATTCGTCAATGGACAAAACTGCAAATTCTTTGATAATCCCCTTGATGGGGGCTTCCTGTTTCTGAAACTGAAATGGCAGAATGCGGGAAATCCGATTTCTCAGTTCCTTCCGCATAACGACATCACCATTCGGCCATTCCAAAACATAAATATACGTTACAGGACGTCGATGGCGATGCGCTGACAAGTAAAACCAGCTATCAAAAAATTTTCTAGCAATCTGCGAAATCTTCTCATCGCTATTCGGCCGGAAATTTTTCGCGCCAGCGTGCCCTTGCGCAACTGCAATTTTTGCGTTCTTATACTCCAGCAAGATCACTTCGCCATGATATTGGAGCACATAATCTACATCAGAAAGTTCCAGATGCGCCCCCCGATAATGCGGCTGAAGCTCGATGGCCCAATCAGCATTTCGAAAATCGAACTGGTAATTCCGATTTTCTTCGATATAGATGCCATCCATATCATGTCCTCGTTTCGGTATGATACACATCATCCATCAGCTGGCTGAAAGCCGTCATGATAGCATTGTGTTTCAGAGTACTGAATTTCTTCTCCGTTTCCACGCAGATATCCTTCGAAACTTCCTCGCGATAAAGAGAATGGTATACGACTTCATCGCGCAATAGTGTTCGGAGTTCGAAATACTTTGCGAGGATATAATCATGGGTCGAAATAAAAATCTGGACACCATTTCGCTGAAGTTCCAGCAAGAGCTCCACGAGGACGGGCAGATACTTCGGATTGATATTCGCTTCCGGTTCATCCCAAAAAAGCACGGCGCCTTTTTCCAGCGTGCCATTCTTGACGAGCTGCCAGAGAAGTGCAATCTTGCGAACGCCCTCTGCTACCAGATTGAATTCGATGCGCGCCTGATTCCCCGGTTTCAGATAGAACCGTTCATCTGCCATTGCCACTCTGCCCTGCGTAATCTTCTGCAGGCTCTTCAAATATTTCTTCTGCTCCGCCGTACCGGGGCCTCGTGAAATATCAATGCGTGCTGCTGCAATAATATCTACATAAGTATCGTCAAACTCCACATTCCCCTTCCGAACGGCATCCGAAAGGTTATACGCATTGGAAAGAATCTCCTTTGCAGGAATGAATGTGCTCTCCGTGTTGCCCGTCTGCTTCTCCCATGCATCTTCATAAAAAACATCGGCATTCCACTTCGGCGTGCGATTCGTAAAAGATGCCTGGATAGCCTGCTGATCCGATTCCACCCGCACCCGCGCACGCCCGCCATGATTCATGCGGCGAACAAGACGATGAATCCCATAATCATCTGGGCGGAAAACACAAACCAGCTTATGCGAAAATGAGACATCCGGCTTCACGGCCTGGCAGGCACTATAAAGCGCTTTCATGACATGCGTCTTCCCCATGCCATTCTCTCCGAGAAAGATGTTGACCCCCCGAGAAAACTTTATCGTCAGACGATGAAAAACTGTGAAATCTTCCATCGTAATCTCTTTCAGATACATCGTCTCATCTCCTTCTCTTCCTCCACGACCGAACACATGGCATCATCTCACCCTGCTTCATCCCCCACATGCCGGTTCGTCTTGTCGAGATAATAGAGCTTCACGTACTTTGCCATCGTGTAGAAATAATGGAAGCAGGCGAGCACGAAGCCGATGCGGCCGTCGCGCCAGCCGCCGCGCAGGACGTACATGCGAAAAGACGCCCAAAATGGATGCAGGATGAAATCCGCGAAGTGCGTGTGCTTGCCGCTTTTCTGCATCTTTTCCGCCGCAAGCGTCGTGTAGAAGTTCAGCTTGCTGAAGTAATGATCCCACCCACGATAGGGATAATGAATCATATAGGCATCTTCGGGAAAACGGACTTCCTCATAGTCATGATGAAACGCCGGATGCACGAAGCCTGTCACATACGTGCCCTTCGCAGGCAGGAGCCGCACGACGTAGTCGGGGAACCATCCGCCGTGGCGCAACGGCTGCTCCCAGAAATAGTTGAGCCGCGCGTTCTGGTACGCATAGCGGCGGTCATCCTTTGCGACGATTTCGCGCACGAGTCCCGCCAGCCGCTTCGTCGCACGCTCATCAGCATCGATGAAGAAAATCCACGGGCACCGCGCCTGCTGGATGGCGAACGTTTGCTGGCCGCCCCAGTTGCCATCGAGCGCGTGCTGGATGACGCGCGCGCCGAGTCGCTCGGCGATTTCTGCCGTTTTGTCCGTGCTGAAATCATCGATGACGACGACCTCGTCGGCAAAGCTGACGCTCTTGATGCAGTCCTCGATATTCTGTTCTTCATTCTTCGCCAGGATCAGCGCCGATACCGATGACATGGGATGCTCCCTTCATTTCAAGATTCTTTCAAAATGGCGGCGATGCGTTCCGCAAACGCCGATGGCGCGTACATCGCGGCGGCTTTTGAAAGTTCCGCTTCATACGTCGCGCGCCGCTCATCGTAATGGTTGATGAAATCTTCGAGCGTCTCTTTGAGTGCCGCAAGGTCGCCGCTCGGGAATGTTTCTCCGATGTGGTACGCCTCAAAAACCTCGGGATTCATATCGTCACTCGTGACGACAGGCCGCTCGAAGCCGATCGCCGTGAACAGCATCCCGCCCCAGTGGTAACGGTAGCGCGGCGCACTGTATGGCAAAAGCAGCGCATCGACACCGAGGATGGCCCGCTGCCACTCCGCGCCAATCAGCCCTTTGTGCAGAAAGCGGATGCCTTCGCGGCCGCTGTATTTCCGGATGATGCGCTCAAAATCCTCCGCATCCTCGGGGTGCATCGTCGCCCCTTGGACGAAAAGTTCGACAGGGCGCGTATACGTGCCCGAGAAATAGACGTCGAGAAAATCTTCGAGATGCTTCTCGCGGCGGTACTGGCCGAAGAAACCGATGCGGAGCGGCGCATCGGGCTCGCGCGACGCAAGTGCCGCCCGTTCGCTCTCCGGCACATCGCGCGGCACGAACGTCGGCGGATAGATGCAGCGGATGTTCTTGCGCCGTTCGTCAAAAATCGTATCACCGAACGTCAACACGGTCGGACGGATGTTCGGTGAGCCCGCCAGCGCATCCGCCGCCCGCAGGAACTTCGGTGCCTCGCCGGGATTGATGCCGTGCAGGATGAAGACGATTGGCACGGGCGAATGACGCAGCGGGCTCTTTTTGAGCGCCCGCAGATAACGGTACGTCGAAGTCGGCACGATGATGGCATCGAAATCGCCCTGCTTTGCATGGCGGAAGAGCGCACGATACCACGCCTGCCGATGCAGCTCGCGCCGCACCGTCGCGATGAGCCGCGAGACGCCGCGCACGTTCGTATACGTGACGGCCGCCTTCGGCAGCCGCACGACAGGCTTTCCATAGTCCATCGCAAAGACGAAGTTCTCCGGCACATAAAACACGACTTCGTGCCCAAGTGCCGTGAGCTCTTCCGCGAGGATGCGGTCGAAATCGACCTCATGCCCGCCCGGCGTCATGATGTTCTCAAAAATCGCGATGCGCATGGCTGTCCGCCCTTCTCATTTCCTTCATATATGGGATATTCTACCCCATTTCCTGCGGACTGGCAACCAGCACCACAAGAAAGCAATCGTCATCCTCACTGTCCCTACCTTCGACACCCTCTCAGTCGCGCTACGCGCGCCAGCTCTCCCTGAGGGAGAGCCTGCCCCTCAAAGCAAAAACGCTTCAAATACGTAATTCCCATACTTCATGCCGAGCGACGTGAGATGGACGGACTCCTCGGTTTCTTCGAGGAGTCCTTTTTGCTGCATGGACATGATGGCGTCTTCATATATCGACGCCAGCGGAACACCGAATTTCTGCGCGAACGCCGCCTTGTCGATGCCCTTCGCCGTGCGAAGGGCGAGAAACGCAAATTCCTCCATCTGGATGGCGCGCGTCGCGGGCTCTTCCTGTGTGCGCGGGAGGCTGTCGCGCTCGATGGCGTCGATGTAGGCTGCGATGTCTTTCGTGTTCTCGTAGCGGACGCCGTCAAGGTAGGAATGCGCGGCGGCGCCGAGACCGAGATATGGCTTGTCCTGCCAGTAGCCGAGGTTATGACGGCTCTCAAAGCCCAGCTTTGCAAAATTCGAAATCTCGTAGCGCTCGTAGCCATGCGCGGGGAGCGTCTCCGTCATGAGGTCGTACATGGCCTCGGTCGTCGCGTCGTCCGGGAGGTCGAGCCTGCCCATCTCGTGCTGACACCAGAACGCTGTGCCCTCTTCGAGCTGGAGGCCGTAGATGCTGATGTGGTCGGGTGCGAGCGCCAGTGCTTCGTCGATGTCGGACTGGAGCATCGCGAGCGTCTCGCCCGGCAGGCCATAGATGAGGTCGAGGCTGAGGTTCTGGAAGCCAACAGCACGGGCGTCGCGGATGGCGGTGCGCGCCTGTTCGGCGGTGTGGATGCGACCGATGCGGTGCAAGAGGGAATCGTGGAAGGTCTGGACGCCGAAGGAAATTCTGTTGACGCCGTGGTGTTTCATTAATCGGAGTTTTTGTTCGTCAATCGTGCCAGGGTTGCATTCCATAGTAAATTCGATTTTCCGGCCCCCTCCCAGAGGGGGCTGTCCCGAAGGGACTGGGGGTGTGTCGAAGGTAGGATTTGACAATCTGCCCGATTGTATTGTCGAAGGCTGCCGGTTCGTATCTTCGACATAAATATCGTGATTATCGTTTCGCCGTACCTCCGACACACCCCCTGCCGCAAGCGGCCCTCCCCCCTCTGCGAGGGGGGCTTTCCATACGTGCTCCTCCACTGTATGAGACAGAAACGTCTCTTCGATATTTTCCAGAAGCCTTTCCAACAGCTCGTTCGGCAGGACGCTTGGCGTGCCGCCGCCGATGTAGATGGTGGCAGGCGGGCCCCATGTTTCGACGTATTTTGCACCTTCGGTGCGGATTTCCTGGATCAGCGCTTTTACGTATGCTTCTTCATAGCGCTCTTTCCCTGCATACGACGGAAAGTCGCAATAAAAGCATTTCTGCTTGCAAAAAGGGACGTGGATGTACACGCCCCATGCTCTCTCGTTCATACGCAATGACTCAGTCAATTTTGAGAATCGCCATGAATGCTTCCTGCGGGACTTCGACGCTGCCGACGGCTTTCATGCGCTTCTTGCCTTCCTTCTGCTTTTCGAGCAGCTTGCGCTTGCGGCTGATGTCGCCGCCGTAGCATTTCGCGAGGACGTCTTTGCGGCGGGCGCGGACGTTTTCGCGCGCGATGACTTTCGAGCCGATCGCGGCCTGGATCGGGATCTCGAACATCTGCTGTGGGATAATCTCCTTGAGCTTCGCCGCGAGCTGGCGGCCGCGCTGGGCGGCGCGGTCTTTGTGCACGATGGTCGAGAGTGCGTCGACGGGATCGCCGTTGAGCAGGATGTCGACCTTGACGAGCTTCGACTCCTTGTAGTCCGCGAGCTCGTAGTCGAGCGAAGCATAGCCGCGCGTCGCCGATTTCAGGCGGTCGAAGTAATCGAAGATGATTTCGTTGAGCGGGATGTGGTAGACGATCATGACGCGGTTCGTGTCGAGGTAGTCCATGCTCTGGTACTCGCCGCGCTTGTCCTGCGAAATCTCCATGACTGCGCCGACGTAGTCGTTCGGCACGATGACCGTCGCCTTGACATACGGCTCTTCCATGTGCTCGATTTCCGTCGCGGGCGGCAGCTCGGCCGGATTGCTGACCTTCACCATCGTACCGTCCGTCTTGTAAACGTGGTAGATGACCGTCGGCGCTGTCGTGATGAGCTTGAGATTGTATTCGCGTTCGAGGCGTTCCTGCACGACATCCATGTGCAGCAGGCCGAGGAAGCCGCAGCGGAAACCGAAACCGA